>JADHMB010000065.1 GCA_016780365.1 Flavobacteriales bacterium | reverse complement strand
AGAAATGTCGCTGAAAGTAATGGAACTTCCCAAACAGATATTAACATTATTAGCAGTGAAATCAGCACTTAACGTAGCAGCAGATTGATTAATAATCAATTGATAATCTTCCGCTTGTGCGTAAAATGGATTATAACAGGCACTAGTTATAGATCCTGTAACAGACGTCAATTCACTAACGATTCTTAATCTAAGAGGAGTATTTGCCAATACATTTATACCATCTGTAATCGGTATACTTAGTGTGCCATTTCCGGTGGACGTATTAGTTCCATTGGCTCCAATTATATTAGGAGGATTGACGCCAGAAAAAACTTCTTCATTGGCATCTAGAAAATCTCCGTCATTGTTAAAATCAATATATCCTTTAAAATCATGACCATTATACCAAGTGGTAAGTTCAAAATTATAAGTACTATCTTCTTCCAATGAAATAATTTTCAGACATTCTGTTGTGAAGTCAACATAACCACCATCATTTTGAGTGTTGGAGCTTGACGCTGAAAATTCATTGATAATAGTAAAATTCATTATTCCTCCATATCCACCACTTGTTGCAGTTGAAGAACTTTGAGGAATACAACTTGCATTAGTCAGCGTACCTGAAGTTGAATTTGGAGTTTCATCTCCTTGTGAATAAATTATACTAATTCCTGTAGTAGCTAGCATGGCTCTAGATCTTGTCTTTTGGTCGGGTGTTAACCTGTCTTGGCAAGAAGCATAAGACATAAAGTTTTTTGCAGTATTGTCCCCAAAAGTAGCTCCTGTACAATCATTTAACGATCCAGATTTACATTGGCTGGTATATCTTTTATGGGGTTCTGTATCTGCACATCCATCACTATCTAATCCAATAGTCACGTCTCCAGGACAAGCATCACCAATACCATTGTTATCTGCATCTCCATCGCCTTTAAATGTATGATGTAAGTGTAAATAATGTCCAATTTCATGAACAACAGTTGAGTTGTCTCTTGGGGCATTAAGATTAAAAGAAGGCTGAGTACTTGTAGGGTCATAACCAAATACTGAAGCCATCATCACAGAACCTTCATATGCAGAACCAGTAAAAAAATTGGCGTATCCTTGAATTCCAAACCCTCCGTTATTATTTTCTATTTCACTTACAATCCAAATATTAAAATATTCTGTTTCAGGCCATCTGCTTAAGTCTTTTAAAATAGTTTCATCTGCTTCACCACCATCTCCATAATAATCTACTCCACCAGTTAAATAATTTGGAACAGCACTAGCATTTATTCTATTTATTCCAGAGTGAGCAATGCAGTTAGGGTCTTGTTGTGCAAGAGCAAATTCAATTTCAAAATCTACAGGACTTCCAGCTGTTTGTCCTCTGTAAACATCATTTAAATTGGTAATTGCACTTTGAATTTGAGCATCTGAAATATTAGTGCCAACTCCAAGTAATTCTCCCAAATGCAGAACATGAACAACTACGGGGATAGTATAAATTGAACTGGACGATCTTAATTGGCTTTGAGAAATATACTGAACTATTTTTTGCTCTGCTTCAATTTCTTTTCTTAAATAATTAGAATCTTGTAAAAGTATATTTCTTAGACGGTCAAATCCACACTTTTCAATTACCTGAATTTGACTATGTAAATTATTAAGTAATGAAAATATAAATAAATTTACAAGAAGGATGGTGGTGATTTTTTTCATTTTGAAAGTTGAACTATTTACTGTGAAAATAACTACAATTTATCACTATTCAATTATATTTCTATTATACTTTAAACAGATTAGAGTTAAGAAATTACTTTTTTTCTAACCAATGCTAAATTCTGGAATTTCTTTTATGTAGCTAGCTTTCTGTAATTCTAAATCAATTTCTATACAATAGGTTTTTAATCCATTGGTGAGTACAATAAAATTTGCAGCTAACTTATTTTGATAGGATAAAACTTGATCTAAGGTCTTTTGGTCAATTTTTACTTTTGGAGATTTACACTCTATTATAATATGCGGCTTACCAAGCTCATCAAACACCAATAAATCAAATCTTTTATTTAGCCCATTAATAACAATCTTTTTCTCTATTGCGATTAAACTTTTAGGATATTTTTTTATCAAATTTAAATACTTCCAAAATTGTTGCCTTACCAACTCCTCGGGTGTGGATAATATCCATTTTTTTCTAAGCTCGTCAAATAAATATTCTTTCGAATTAACTACCTTAGTTTTTAGTGAAAATGAATTGTCCATATTTTATAAATTTAAAGAATTGAATTTTAAAGAAATCATAAAATCTATTGAAAACAGAACTTTTCTGCCAATTTATTTCCTAAATGGTGAGAACTCCTATTTTATAGACAAGATAACAGATAAAATATTAGATTCTGTTCTACAAGAATCTGAAAAAGATTTTAACCAAACTATTTTATACGGAAAGGATGCCAATATAGATTCTATTATAGATATTTCAAAAAGATACCCAGTTATGGCATCCCATCAACTGGTAATTGTTAAGGAAGCCCAACACCTCTCTAGAAGTTTAGGTCAATTGGAGCAATATTTTAAAAATCCTGTTCCAACTACCATTTTGGTATTCTGTTATAAAGGAAAAAAAATAGATAAAAGAAAATCAGTTGGGAAACTACTTTCCAAAAGTAATTTTTTGTTTGATTTAGAATTGGTTAAAGATTACCAACTTCCAGATTGGATTCTAAACTGTGCTAAAATTAATAATCTTACTATTGACCCTCAAGCAATTGTTTTACTTTCTGAGTTTTTGGGTAATGATTTATCAGAAATAGAAAAAAATATACAAAAGCTAAAGTTACTTACTAAAGATTCTCAAGTTGTAGATGCCGATATGGTTCAAAAACATATTGGATTTTCTAAAGACTACAATCTCTTTGAATTAACAGATGCTATAGCTGCTATGAATATTCAAAAAGCTGGTTTTATCGCGTATCATTTTGGAAAGAATAGTAAAAATCATCCAATTGTTGTTACCATAGGTCATCTTTATGGCTTTTTCACTAAACTAATGAAATTTCATTTTTACAAAGACAACATGGGAGACAGCCAATTAGCTGGGAAGATTGGAGTTCATCCATTTTTTTTAAAACAATACAAACAAGCATCTAAATTTTACTCCAAATCCAAGTTAGCTAAAATATTATCTCAGTTGAGGCACTATGATTTGATGAGTAAAGGAGTTTTTGCCCAAAACACCTCACATGAGGAAATCTTGAAAGAAATGATTTTTAAAATAATGCATTAAATTTTAATATATGATTGATTTAAGAAGTGATACTGTAACCAAACCGTCTAAAGAAATGAAGACTTTTATGATGGATGCTGTTCTAGGGGACGATGTTTTTCAAGACGATCCAACGGTTAAAGAACTAGAAGAGAAAACTGCTACTATGTTTGGCCATGAAGCTGGATTGTTTTGCTCTTCTGGAACAATGACCAATCAAATTGCTTTAATGGTTTATTTACGACCTGGAGACGAAGTAATATGTAGCAGTGAAGCTCATATATACAATTATGAAGGAGGTGGAATTGCAAGAAATTCTGGAGCTTCTGCAAGATTAATAAATAGAAATAGTGGCATTGTATATTTAGAAGAAATAATCGATAATATTAACCCAGATGATATTCATTATCCAGTAACCAATTTAGTAGCTTTAGAAAACACAATTAATAGGGGAGGAGGGATTTGTTATCCAATAACAGAAATAGAGAAAATTTCTAAGTTTTGTAAGTCTAAAAATATCCCACTTCATCTAGATGGCGCAAGACTTTTTAACGCTCTGGTTAAAACTGAAGTTAAAGCAAACTATATAGGTCCATTATTTGATTCAATTTCAATTTGTTTTTCCAAAGGATTGGGAGCACCAGTAGGATCTGTCTTAGTAGGTTCTAAAGAGTTTATTCATAAAGCAAGAAGAGTTAGAAAAGTTATTGGCGGGGGAATGAGACAAGTAGGAATGCTAGCTGCAGCTGGAATTTATGCTCTAGAAAATAATATTGAAAAACTTGCTATAGATCACCAGCATGCAGATTTATTAGCGGAAGGGTTGAGAAATTGTACTTGGATTGATAAAGTCATGGACGTAGAAACCAATATTGTAATTGGCTATATGAAAGAAGGTTTTCAAAACTCTAATTTTGTGGAAAAATTACAAAAACTAGGAGTTTCTATTGTTTCGTTTGGTAAAGGAAGAATAAGAATGGTGACTCATTTAGATGTTACAAAAGAAGATGTTGATAAGGTGATTTCACTACTTAAATTCTAAAATATAATTTGCTGTATTTTCTATAGCTTTTTCGATAGAAATGAATTTATATCCAATTTGTTTTTTTATTTTTTCATTGCTGTAATAATTCTTTTGTGAAGATGTTTTTGCTGTTTCTTTAGTAATTTTTGGACTTTTTCTTGTTATTAAACTTATCAAATATTCTATCCTCCATGCTAAATTCATTAATCTTTCTGAGGCCACATTGGATGGTGGTTTAACATTCAAAGATTTAGAAATGTTCTTAAAAACTGACTCATAGGAAAGATTTTCTGCAACTAAAATATACCTTTCAGAACTGAAGGATGAATTCATTAGTTCTATAATAGAATTAGAAACATCTCTTACATCCACAAATCCATTTAGTCCTGAAGGGTAAAATGAAAGCCCAGAATTGATTTTTTTAAATAAAGCTGTACTTGATCTATTCCATGTGGATGGACCAATTATTATTCCTGGATTAACAATTACAGACTGAAGACCTTCTTGAACTCCTCTCCAAACCTCATTTTCTGCTTTGTTTTTAGTTATAGCATAAAAACTATTATCGTTACTCTCTACCCAACTATTTACTTCGGAATATTCTCCATTCCCTTTTCTGCCAATAGCAGCTACAGAACTTACGTGGCCTATTTTTTTTACTTTATGCTCTAGACATGCATTTACAATATTTGCAGTTCCTTTAATATTGATGTTAGACATCTTGGATTGATCTCTTTTTAAAAAACTCACAATTGCTGCACTGTGGTATACATGATCTACACCCTTTACAGTGTCAAAAACTTGAATTACATCTTCAATATCCATTTCTACCCATTCGATATTGGTCAGTAATGATTCTTTGTTGTAAAACTTAAAAAGTTTTTTTACGTTTTCAAGTCTAGAGTTTTTAGTAAAAGTTGCTTTCACTTTTTCTCCTTTTGACAAAAGATCTAATAAAATATGCATTCCTACCAACCCTGTGGCACCAGTGACTAGATTTTTCATTTTTAAGAACTAATTTTTTAAACCTTTTAATATTAAATTCAATATTTTGATTTTAATTTATGTGAAACAAATATATTTGTTAATTATCAATAATAAGAACTGAAATTGAATTTTGTACAAGAGTTGAAATGGAGAGGTATGATTCACGACATCATGCCAAATACTGAAGAGTTTATAAAAGAGAATAAAATTTCTGGATATATAGGCTTTGACCCAACTTCAGATTCTCTTCATATTGGTAGTTTGGTACAAATAATGACACTGGTTCTTTTCCAAAAGCATGGACACAAACCATATATTTTAGTTGGTGGTGCAACAGGAATGGTTGGTGATCCTTCTGGAAAATCTAAAGAACGAAACCTTCTTGACGAAAAGGAACTCAATAAAAACATATCAGCTATCCAAAAACAGTTGTCTAAATTTCTTGTTTTTGATGATTCTAAAAATAGCGCTGTAATTGTCAACAATAACGATTGGTTTAAAAACTTTAGTTTTTTGGATTTCATAAGAGATGTTGGTAAGCATATTACTGTCAATTACATGATGTCTAAAGATTCTGTAAAAAAACGTTTGGAAACTGGGATATCTTTTACAGAATTTAGTTACCAATTAGTACAGGGCTATGATTTTTATTGGCTGTATAAAAACCACAATTGCTTACTTCAACTAGGAGGATCTGACCAGTGGGGAAATATTGTCACTGGAACAGAACTTATTCGAAGAATTGATGGAGGTTCAGCCTTTGCAATAACAACGCCATTAGTTCAAAAAGCAGATGGTACTAAGTTTGGCAAGACAGAATCTGGAAATATTTGGTTGGATGCTAAAAAAACATCTCCCTACAAATTTTACCAATATTGGATAAACTCAAGCGATTCTGATACGGAAAACTACATTAAAATTTTCACTCTTTTTGACAAAGAAAAAATTGAAGATTTAATAACTGAGCATAAGACAAATCCCGGCCTTAGAATATTGCAGAATACACTTGCAAAAGACATAACTACTATGATTCATGGAGAAGATCAGTATTTAGCTGCTAAAGAAGCATCTTCTATCTTATTTAAAAAAGGAACTGACGCAGTTGTTGCCTTAAAATCTCTTTCCAAAGATGTTTTTTTAGAAATATTTGAAGGAGTTCCTCAAGCTGAAATTAAAAAAGAAGAAGTTTTAAAAGGGTTGCCAATTATTAATGCGCTAGTAGAAAGTTCAGGGTTTTTAAAGTCTAAGGGTGAGGCAAGAAGAGCAATTGGTGAGAATTCTATTTCATTAAATAAGGCAAAGGTAGATTTGGACACTATTATAACTAAAGATGATTTAATTGACGATAAGTATCTTTTATTGCAAAGAGGAAAGAAAAATTATTTTATAATTCTAGTAAGCTAAAAAGAAAGCAGATTACATCCTCTTACTTCCGACTGGTCAAACCTTCCTAAAATCTCAAAACTATCTTTTTCAACTTCTTTTCCAATGTCTTGGGTTTCAATAAAAGAACAGCTGTAAATATTAGCTAGGTCTATAATATTGATTCCACCACTAGAATTGATTTTAGCCAATGAATATGGATCTTCAAAATCTCTAATTATAAACTTCATCCAAGGTGGTGTTTTAAATAATCCATTTTTTTTGGAATAGGCTTGAGACAATAATTCTGTCATCCCATATTCGCTATGAATAGCATCTACATTAAATGCTGTTTTAAGTTGCTGGTGTAGTTCTTGTCTAACCATTTCTTTTCTTCTGCCCTTCATTCCACCTGTTTCCATTATTACCCAGTTTTCTAAATTGAATGAGTCTAGTTCTGAAAGTTCTAAAAGTGCATAACTAACTCCAATAAGGAGAACATTTTTATTTTTCAGTTTTAAAATTAAATTCTTCAATACATCTAAATCATAGTTGATGTAATTACTTTCTGGATTTTCACTTTTTTTAATGAAGTTGTTGACCATATAAATTAATGAGCTGTCTCCTTGGTCCAAATAAGATGGCAATAATGCCAATATTGTCCACTCTTTTGGGTCACTATAAAAGTGTTTGTAACCAGCACTAAAAGCCTGCTCATATAATTTTAAATCTTTTACTAAATGCTTACTTCTTATTGTATTGCCTGTTCCACTACTAAGAAAAGTTTTTTCTATTTTGGAGTTGTCTGCAATAATATGGTTGCTTTTAAAAAAGTCAATTGGCAGAAATGGAATTTCTTTATAGTGATTTATTGACTTTTTTTGACTTTTTACTAGGTCAACATATTTTTTGTAAACGGATATGTTTTTGTATTGAAATTCAAACACTTCCAGCGCAATAGAATTGAATTCATCTTCGTTAGATATGTTAAATATTCTTTTAGACAGGCTCAAAATATAACTAAATAGCTTAAATTTAAAATATGATAATATCTAAGTTAAAAATAGTTATTGTTTTCTCATCCTTGTGTTTAATTTCTTGTCTCAAACCAGAGTCCTATCCAAATGAGCCAATTCTTGAATATTTGAGTTTTGAGAGTTTGTCCGATTCTGGAAAGTTAACTTTTTCCTTTACAGATGGTGATGGAAATATTGGTTTAGATCAGAACCAGTTGGATGCTCCTTTTGATCCAGGGAGTTTTTATTATTACAATTGTTATATTAATTATTATGAAATGATGGATGGAGAGTGGGTAAGAGCTACTGCCGATCCACAAGGAAATAATTCTCCATTTGCAGATTCAATTACCTACAGTTACAGAATAGGAAATATGACGCCTGTTGGTCAGAATAAAGCTCTGAAAGGAGAAATTGAAGTAATCTTAGAGCCTTTTTACTTTAATCCAATATCTAACCATTCTGATAGTATTAAATATTCAATTTTATTAATTGACAGATCTTTAAATCATAGTAATTTAATATTCTCCTCTACAATTTTGCGTTGAGCTATTACACCATGAAACAAAATATTTTTATTTATATATTTTTTTCATTTCTATTAGTAGCCTGTACTATAGCTAAACCTGTAAATTATTCTTTTCAAGACAACAAAAACTCCTTACATCCGCAATTTTTAATTTACCATGATTCTGAAACTACCTCCAAATTATATTTTCAGATTTTCACAGAAGATATACTATATTCAAGAGTAAATGTAAGTGAGAAATTTAGTTCCAAAATAAAATTACAATTTACAGCTTACAATGAAAATCGAAAGGAAGTTATTGATTCGGGTTCTTTAGTAATATCAGACAAGTATTTAAAAAATAAAAAACTTAAAATTGACACCAACTTCAGTTTCCTTTTTCCAAAGTCTAAGAAAGGGTTTATAGATTTAAAAATTGTAGATATTAATAGAAATAGAGAGTTTTATAAAACCATTAAAATTGACAAATTAAATGACTACAACAGGCAATTTTATATTATTAAGGACGCCAATAATCAGCTTTTGTACAATGATTTCTTTTTTAAAGGACAGTCTATTTTTATCCAAAGTAAATTTAATACACAAAGACTGTATGCCAAAAATATAAATACTTCTTTTCCACTTTCCCCACCACCATTTAGCAAGTCTTATCAACCAATATTTAAGAGTAACAACTCTGTTTGTAAGCAGCTTAATTTCAATTCTAAAAAATTAATATCTTACCTTCTTCCAGATGAAGGATTTGTTTTTTTTCAGTTGGATACATTGACTAACCAAGGTTTTACATTATTTAATTTTCAAGAGGGTTATCCAAACTTAATCAATGCCAATCAACTGATTCCTCCATTAAGGTATTTAACTACTAAAGAAGAGTTTGCTTCACTAGTTTCCAGTTCAGATTCAAAGTTAGCAGTTGATCAATACTGGCTTTCCAAGGCTTCTTCTAAAGAAAGAGCTAGAAACCTTATTAGAATTTATTATTCAAGAGTTGAATTTGCAAATAAATTATTTTCTTGTCATTTAGAGGGCTGGAAAACAGATAGAGGACTAATAAGTATTATTTTTGGTCCTCCAAGTTATGTTACAAATAATAGAAATGCTGAAACTTGGATTTATGGAGATGAAAATAATATGAACTCTTTGAAGTTTATTTTTGAAAATAAAATGAACCCATTTACCACCAATGATTTTATATTAAAAAGAAATTACGCATATAAAAATCCATGGTATAGAGCGGTGGATAGCTGGAGAAACGGAAAAGTATATTTATTAAAATGAACAAAACAATTACAGAAGATTTAACCTTTGGAATTAGATCAGTTATAGAAGCCATAAAACAAGGAAAAACAATCAATAAAATTCTTTTACAAAAAGGGTTAACTGGAGAGTTAATAAAAGAGTTGTTAGTTCTTGTCCATAAAGAAAATATTGTAGTTCAGAAAGTTCCTGTTCAAAAGCTAAACCATATGGTGAAAAAAAATCACCAAGGGGTTATCGCTATGATTTCACCAGTTGCTTA
>JADHMB010000008.1 GCA_016780365.1 Flavobacteriales bacterium | reverse complement strand
AAATTTGATATAGATACATTAACTATTTACGATTCTATTAATGTACTAGAAAATGAAATAGGTATTTTTTCTTATTCAAAGTCTATAGAAATTGCAGAAGATGAAGTTATTGTCTCCAATGCTGTTATTGAAATTGAAGAAAAAATTACTATTGAAAAACAACCAATAGTAATAAACGATATTTTGGAGATTACAACTGTAGAAGAACCCACTGTTGTATCTTCAAATCTTTCAAAGGAGGATAATTCCAAACAACCAGAAGAATTAGAGCCTGTAGAGATAGATAGTAAACAAATAGAGGAGGTTGAGGACTCATTGTCTCCACCATCTAAACCAATTATTGCTGAAAATTCTAAGTCTATAGTTCAAGAGGAAATAGTTGCTAATCAAGCTGTTTCTAAGGTCGAGAAAGTAGAGAAACATATTTTATTTTACGATAATATTAACTTTAAAACTGAAAGTTCGGATTTATCCAATAGTGAAAAATCAAAACTTGATAAATTAATAGAAGATTTAAAAAGTAATCCTAAATGGACGGTAAACTCAATAGGACATACCGATAATACTGGTTCGATGAAATACAACCAAATACTTTCTGTATTAAGGTCAGAATCTGTAAAAACCTACATAATTAACCGAGGAATAAGTTTCAAGAGAATTGAAACAATTGGAATGGGAGAAATACATCCTTTAGCTGAAAATGTAGCTGCAGATGGTTCTGACAATCCAACTGGAAGAGCTGCCAATAGACGTGTTGAAATTCAAATCATTAAATAAGTGCTTCAAAAATTAACCATATCAAATTATGCGTTAATTTCTAAGACAGTTATTGACTTTAAAAAAGAATTTACTGTTATAACTGGAGAAACAGGTGCTGGTAAATCTATTATTTTTGGGGCAATAGAGCTTTTAATTGGATCTAGATCATCCAATAAAATTCTTAAGGATCCTAATACAAAATGTGTTGTCGAAGGTATTTTTTCTTTAAATGAACCAGTTCTAAAACAGCTTGTTAAAATGGATTTAGATATTGAAGAAGATCTTATAATTAGAAGAGAAATTAGAAAAAATGGAAGCTCTAGATCATTTATTAACGATTCACCAGTAAAATTAGATCAACTAAAATTTATTAGTCAGTATATTATAGAAATAAATGGACAACATCTTATAAATAAGATGGGCTCTTTGAATTTTAAATACGAATTTTTAGATAGTTTTTTAGTTAAAAAAAATACTTTAGTTAGCTATAAAAATGCTTATTTAAATTATTCTAAATCTCTAGAAAGACAAAAAATAATTGTTAAAAAAGTAGATGTATTAAACGAAAAAAAAGACTTTCTAAAGTTTCAATTAGATGAATTGTCCAATTATGACTTCCAGAACTGGGATGAGGAAGCAATTCAAAATGATTATAAAATTGCAGCGAACCAAGACGAGATAAATGATATTTTAGAAAAAATAAATAATATCTATTCTTCAAACAGTGGTCTTAGAGATTTATTTGGAGATTTGAATTCTCAAGCTATAGACTTGAAAATACATTTACAAGATTTTACCTCAATTTCTGATAGAATAGAATCAATAAAAATTGAATTAGAAGATGTTTTTCATGAAATCAATCAAAACTTCTCTAATCTTAGTGCAGATAAAAAAAATCTTCATGAACTCGACCAGCAATTAAGACAAATTAATTTTCTTTTAAAGAAATTCAATGTTACAGATTTAAAATCTCTAATTCTAAAAAGAGATATTTTCAATAAAGAACTTTCTGAATTATCTGAAATGGATCTAGAACTAAAGGAGGTAAATAATTTAGTAGAGTCTAATAAAAAACTGTGTTTGGAAACTGGCAACGAACTTTTTAAACTTCGTTCTCAGAAAACATCTATTATAGAAAAAAAGATAAATAAAGTATTGAAAACCCTTTCCATGGGCCATGCAAATTTTAAAATTGAACTATTAGAAAATAATTCTATTAGTGAGCATGGCACTGATCAAATAAATCTTTTAATATCAGTAAATAACAACCCTAAGTTTGCTCCTTTACATCAATTTTCTTCTGGTGGTGAGCTATCACGAATTGCATTAGCAATGAAATATATATCTTCTTCATTTAACAAAATATCTACCCTTATTTTTGATGAAATTGATTCAGGAATTAGTGGTAAGGTGGCTTCAGAAGTAGGTTCATTGTTGCAAGAAATCTCTACTTCTTCTCAAGTTATTAATATTACCCATCTTCCGCAGGTTGCAGCAATTGCTAAACACCATTTGAATGTCAATAAAAAGGAAATTGCAGGTGAAATGGAATCTAATATAACCTATTTATCTAAGGACGACAGAATTCAAGTTTTAGCTAAAATGCTAGGAGGAGATAAGACAGGGGAGGCTGCACTAAATAATGCGCTAGAACTTCTTAATTAACGATTGTCAATTTCGTCTGAATTTGGATGGCTATCTGCATCCCAAGAAAATTGCTTAGTATTTATTTTTGGATTACTTGTAAGCTTACTAATTGTAGTCTTTATAGTTACCCCATCTTTCGTTTTGACAGAAGCTTCGGTAATTAATTTTAAGGATTCATTTACATTCACTAGGACGGTATGAAATGTGTTTTTATCTGGCTCAGTGGGAAACATTTTAATTTTATGAATAGTTTGATTATTAACTATTGTTTTGTTCATATACTTAAATTTAAATCCTTCTTTCCATAAAGTGAAAATTTCACTTGGATTAAGTGTGTTGTCTAAGTCTTCTAATAAATCTATGTAACACTCATTATCTACAGGCAAATAAGTCCAAACATTGACACCGTCACATATTACTTCTCTTTCTTCTGTTTTATAATAAAACTTTTCGTTTTCTATAAGAGCATATCCATTTTGAACTTCATTTATATCCTCACTTTTTATTTCCAATTTAAAGTTGAATTTGGAGGCCTTATTTTTTTGAATATTATCACTAACTTCTTGAAGAATTTTCTCACATTTTAAATCCTCATTTTCTAAAGATTGTCCAAAAAAAGTAGGACTTATTACAATAAGGATTAATATCAGTAATATTTTATTTAATCTCATAATTTACCTTTTTCTCTTAGATTACTCAAAAACTGTTCCAAAGCCAATACGTCGGGAATTAATACATCTCTAGCTTTACTTCCTCTATGAGGTCCAATAAGACCAGTAGCTTCTAATTGATCTACAATTCTGCCAGCTCTATTGTAGCCTAGCTTTAGTTTTCGTTGTAATAAAGAAGCAGATCCTTGCTGGGCATTTACAATAACTTCAGCTGCATCTTCAAACAAGCTATCTAAGTCGTCGTCAATTTCTTTCAATTCATTAGCTTCATCTATATATTCAGGAAGTAAAAATGCACTCGGATATCCTCTCTGAGAACCAATGAATTCAGCAATTTCGTCTACTTCAGGAGTATCTACAAAACCGCATTGTAGCCTTATTAGTTCATTTCCTGGCGAAAACAACATGTCTCCTCTTCCAATTAGCTGGTCAGCTCCTCCAGCATCTAATATGGTTCTTGAATCTATTTTAGAAGTTACCCTAAATGCAATTCTTGCAGGGAAATTCGCTTTTATGGTTCCAGTTATTACATTTACTGAAGGTCTTTGTGTGGCAATTATTAAATGTATTCCAACTGCTCTTGCTAATTGCGCAATCCTAGCAACAGGAGTTTCAACTTCTTTACCAGCTGTCATAATTAAATCTGCAAATTCATCAATTACCAATACAATATAGGGCATGTACTTATGACCTTTTTCAGGATTTAATTTTCTCTGAACAAATTTGTGGTTGTATTCTTTAATGGTTCTAACCATTGCTTCTTTTAAGAGTTCATACCTAGCTTCCATTTCTACACACAAGCTATTTAAAGTATTAACTACTTTGGTTGTATCTGTGATAATTGCTTCTTCCTCATCAGGTAATTTTGCTAAAAAGTGTCTTTCAATTTTATTATAAATTGTTAATTCTACTTTTTTAGGGTCTATTAAAACAAATTTAACTTGTGAAGGATGTTTCTTATATATTATAGATACCAAAATAGCATTTAAACCTACAGATTTACCTTGTCCTGTGGCTCCTGCCATTAGTAAATGAGGCATCTTGGTAAGATCTGCAATTAAAGATTCGTTAGAAATGGTTTTCCCTAGCGCAACTGGCAATTCCATTTTACTATTTTGAAACTTGTCCGAAGCTATTAACGACTTCATTGCTACTATTTCTGGATTAGAGTTTGGAACTTCGATTCCAACCGTTCCTTTTCCAGGCATAGGTGCAATAATTCTTATTCCTAAGGCTGCTAAGCTTAATGCTATATCGTTTTCTAAGTTTTTGATTTTAGAAATACGCACTCCAGGTGCAGGAATAATTTCATACAGTGTAACAGTTGGTCCAATGGTTGCTTTAATTTTGGAAATATTTATTTTGTAATTAAGAAGGGTTTCAATAATCTTATTTTTATTCCCTTCTAACTCATCTTTGTCAACAGAAATATTTCCACTTCCGTGCTCTGCTAGTAAATCTATATTTGGTAATTTGTATTCCGATAAATCTAATTTTGGATCGTATTCTCCAAACTCCTTCAACTTTCTATCTAAATCTTTTTTACTTAACTCTGTTTCAGTTTTTGCAACTTCAACAGCCATTGCAACTTCATCTATAGATTCCGAATTATCCTCTTCTTTTGATGCTGGTTTCTCTTCACTTATATTAACATCTAGTTCTAAATCATTTGAGTCACTAGTAGTTTCATTAGACTTTAATTCTTTTTCCATTTCATTAGAATCCACATTTAGATCTAAAGATGTGTGTTCATCTGGAACTTCCTGCTCAGTTTCTATGTCGCTAGGTACAATAGTAAAACCATCCTTATCTGAAATATTTTCTTTAATTTTTTTAGAAAATTTGTTAAAGAAATCTACAACCCAGGATAAAGAGGGATTAAATAATAAAACAACAGAAGAAATACCAAAGAAAAAAATAAAAAACCCAGTGCCAATTTGACCAAAAACACCAATTAACCAGTTGTTAATTACCATACCATAAAGTCCTCCCATGAAATCTAAATCTGATCTCTCAAATACAAAACCAAGAAAAGTACAAAGCCAAATTAAAGAGACAAAACTAACTTTTAATGTTTTGGTTAAAGGCAGTAATTCGTATTTGAAAAGAGATTTGAAACCAATAACAAAAAAAACTAAAACAAATAGGTAAGAAGCTACACCGTACCAAATTTTTAAAAACCTATGGGCTATGTAAGCACCAAATTTACCCAACCAGTTTTGTATTTCACTTTCTTCCCCATTAAAAACAAAGCCAATGGATTTTCCATCAATTATACTCAAGTCGTATTTCCAAGTAAAAAGATAGGACGTAAAAGAAAAGAAAAGGTAAATAGAGATAAGAACAAGAAATAAACCAGAGGTTTTATGAAATCTTTCATCTGCAAAAAAAGCTTTTATTCCCTTGAAATATTCTTTATTACTTTTCTTTTTGGAAGAGTTAAATTGAAAGTTTTTGTATTGGTTTTTAGCAGTCATTAATTATATCTCAAATGTAATGGAAACTAAATATTGATTCTTACAAATACAAAAGGTATTCTTAACGAACGTTTGTTAGGAATTATTGAGTCATTAGAGCTCTGAAATCCTCCATTTTATAGATGGATGTCTTATTGTCAATCTCAAAAATTTTTGGATCTATATTTTTTTTTGTCATCTCAACAGCTAAGTAGGTAGAGATAATATTATTAGAAATTATTTCGTAATAAATTGGAAAACCTTTTAATTTCTTAAAATTAATATTGTAAGAATTGTCAATTTTATTGGTGTAATAAATAGTGGATGTGGTTGATTTTTTGGTTTTTTTATTTATACTATTGATAATAGCTTTTTTACATTCTATTCCTAAAAAATCCTCAGACTCCTCAGAGTAAATGATATTTTCTACATCGCTAGTGTCGTTACCATCTAAAATAATTCCAAATTTTTTATCCATTAAATTAATTAGTAAAATATTTCTTTTTAATAGTGTGTCAATTATGGTTGTTTGCGTTCCTATTTTTGTGCTTTGATCAATCCTAGCCAATTCTCCAGAGATATAAAAATCAAGTTTAGTAGGCATTGTAGCTATTTCGTTGATAGTAGAATCTAAACTAGTATGGGTTATTTTATAACTTATCAAACCTTCAAAACCTTGAGAGAAACTAGTTAGGGAAATTAAAACGTATAAAAAGGAGATTAATCTATTCATTACAGTCAAAAATTGAAAGCATTGCTTTTATTTCTTTTAAATATTCTTTCATATTAGAAAACGTATATTTTTCTTCTAATAGTAAAAAGTCATCTTCTGGGCTTATGTTTTTGATACTTACTGCCTTAAAATGCATTTCCATCCCATATTGCTCCACACTGTATTCCATTAATACATCATTAATCATATTAAATGGAGTACACCAGTTAACATTTTTTATTTTCAAATCTTTAATTGTAATAATTTCATAGATGGAATCGTTCTGTAAACATTTGATTTTTATCTTATTACAAATTTTATCTAAAAAAAATATTTCTTGTGAACTAACTTTGGTTTTCTCATAATTGGGCAAATCTTTCAAAAGATAGTCTACGTTATTAGAATCTATAATTGTGTATTTTTTATTATTACCTAATCCAAATAAAAGAGTAGCATTTTTTTTATTAGAATTATTAATTAAGCCAAGACTTGAACTTTTCGTATTGAAAATAAATTCATTTTTAAACTGATCATTTGAAAAAGTCATAATCATCTTTTTTGGCAATAGAAATAGTAGAGATTCCTCATTTTTTTCTAAACAAGGATAGCTTATTTCATAGATAATTTCACCGCCTATTGGCTGTTTTATTTGCTTGGATTCACATTGAACTAAAATTAATACAATGAAAGAGGGTAATAATATTTTAAATAGAGTTTTTACCATAAATTTCAATAGTGAATATATGCGTATTTTTTAATAAAAACTAAGAAACCTATTGTATTTAGAGTTTTCTGGAGTTTTGAAATCTTTGGAACTTATTGAGCAAATAACTAATTTTTTCTTTTCTATTTTTAAAAGGCTAGTAGATTGAATTTTTTGTTGGTAAATTTCAACACCAATTTTTTTTGAGTTGTTGCTAATCCAAGTAAAAGAACAATTATTTTCAATTAATTTTTTTGCTACTAATTTTCCTTTTTTTCCAGAACCCCACAATACCAATTCATCTTTCGATTTTAATTCATTTTCAATTAAATATTTTATTTTTAAAGGAATGAAATTTTCAAATAGATAGTCTTTGCTGTTCCTAGAAGTCCGCATTGGATGGTCTCTCCATAAATGAATTATTTCCTTTGTTGTCGTAAGTTTAATTTGGTTGTAATATACTCTAAATAAAAAATCATAATCCTCTGGATAGTTCAAATTTTTAAAACCTTTGATATTTTCAAAATCAGATCGATGCATCATCCAACTGCAAGATGGAATAGTACATTCTTTATATATTTCTTTGAAATTTTCTTTATTGGATGTTAGTTTGTTTAGCCAATTTGCATATTTCAAATAGCCATTTCCCATTGGTTTTTTACTAGCGAAATACTTTACATTTCCTACAGCTATATGTTTTGTTTTTTTCTTTTCTAGTAATGATCTCAGTATTTCAATTTTATTTTCACTCATTATATCATCTGCATCCATCCTAGTTATATACTTTCCTTTTGCAATTTCACTTCCAGTGTTTAGTGCATCAACTATTCCTTTTCCAACATTATTTACAAGTTTAATTCTTGAATCTTCAATTGAATATTTAAATGCTAATTTTTCAGAATCGTCTGTAGAATGATCATTAACCAGAATTATTTGTAGTTTTTTATGGGACTGATTTACTATAGATTTCAAGCAATCTTCAAAATAAGGAAGTGGATTTTTATAAGGGATAATTATGCTAACCATAAAATTATTTAAGAATACATTGAAAAAAATATTCTATACAAACATGGATTTTTATATTTGTTTTTTGAAATTATAAAAAAATGTTTGAAAACTTACAAGATAGATTCGAAAGAGCCTTTAAAGTACTAAAAGGTCAAGGGCAAATCACAGAAATTAATGTTGCAGAAACTTTAAAAGAGGTTAGAAGAGCTTTATTAGAAGCAGATGTAAGTTTTAATACCGCCAAAGCTTTTACCAACCGAGTAAAAGAAAGGGCCTTGGGACAAAACGTTCTAAACAGTATTTCGCCAAGTCAATTACTTGTGAAAATCACCCAGGAAGAACTCACTGAGTTAATGGGAAGTGAAAAAGCAGATATTAATGTAAATGGTAACCCTGGAATTGTTTTAATGTCTGGCCTTCAAGGCTCTGGAAAAACAACTTTCTCTGGTAAATTGGCAAATTACCTAAAAACCAAAAAAAATAAGAAACCATTACTAGTTGCTTGTGATGTTTACAGACCCGCAGCTATTGACCAATTGCATGTTGTTGGCGATGGTATAGGGGTAGAAGTGTTTTCTAATAAAGAGGAGAAAAGTCCATTACAGATTGCAAAAATGGGTGTTAAACATGCTAAAGAAAATGGATTCAATATCGTTATTATAGATACTGCTGGTAGATTGGCTGTGGATGAGGACATGATGAAAGAAATTTCTGATTTGAAAAAGAACATTAATCCAACTGAAACTTTATTTGTTGTGGACTCCATGACTGGTCAAGATGCAGTAAATACTGCCAAGTCTTTCAATGAAAAAGTAGATTTTGACGGAGTTATTTTAACTAAGTTGGATGGAGATACAAGAGGTGGGGCTGCATTATCGATTAAATCAGTAGTTAATAAACCCATTAAATTCATTGGAACTGGTGAAAAAATGGATGCTATAGATGTCTTCCATCCAGATAGAATGGCCGATAGAATTTTGGGAATGGGAGATGTGGTTTCCTTAGTTGAAAGAGCCCAGGAACAATTTGATGAAGAGTCTGCAAAGAAGTTGCACAAAAAGATTAAGAAAAACCAATTTGATTTTAATGACTTTAGAGATCAAATAGGCCAAATTAAAAAAATGGGTGGTGTAAAGGACATTGCCGGTATGATTCCAGGAATGAAGAAAGCCATGAAAGGAAGCGAAGTAGATGAAAATTCATTTTCACCAATTTTAGCAATGATAGATTCAATGACGCCCAAGGAAAGAGAATTCCCAGACTCTATTAATATGCAAAGAAAAAAAAGAATTGCTATGGGAAGTGGTAATGATCTCAACGAGGTGAACAAGCTTATGAAGCAGTTTAATCAAACAAAAAAAATGATGAAACTCATGAGTAATAAACAGAATATGATGAATATGATGAAACAGTTTAAAAAAATGGGTGGTAAAATGCCTATGTAGCTTATGGAATTATTAGACGGAAAAAAAACCTCCTTAGAAATTCAAAACGAATTATCTGTAAAAGTGAAGTCACTTGTTGCAAATGGGATAAATCCTCCACATTTAGTAGCAGTATTAGTTGGAGACGATGGCGCTAGTAGAACCTATGTAAATGCCAAAGTAAAAGCATGTGAAAGAATTGGTTTTAAATCTACCTTACACCATCTTAGTTCAGATACAAGTGAGATAGAACTTCTTGAAGTCATAAAAAAATTAAATGAGGACGATTCTGTAGATGGTTTTATAGTTCAATTGCCTCTTCCAAATCATATGGATGATCATAAAATCACTCTTGCTATTTCTCCAAAAAAAGACGTAGATGGTTTTCACCCTGAAAATGTAGGGAAGATGGCTCTTGGGTTGCCTACTTTTTTACCAGCAACTCCAAATGGTGTTATGGAATTATTAAAGAGATACGAAATACCAACTGAAGGTAAAAATACTGTAGTTATAGGAAGAAGTAGTATTGTGGGGACTCCAATGAGTATTTTAATGTCTAGAAAAAGTAATCCAGGAAACGCTACAGTAACTCTTGCGCATAGCAGAACAAAAAATTTAGAACAAATATGCAAACAAGCAGATATTTTGATTGTTGCAATTGGAATTCCTGAGTTTGTTACTTCAGATATGGTTAAGCCAAATGCGGTAGTTATTGATGTAGGTATTCATAGAATAGAGGATTCTTCGAAAAAAAATGGATTTAGATTAATAGGAGATGTGAATTTTAGTGAAGTTTCCCAAAAGTGTTCTTATATAACACCAGTTCCAGGTGGAGTAGGACCAATGACCATAGCTTCACTATTAATGAATACATATATTGCTTCTAATGAGGAAAATTAAAAAAATACTCATTGCTAACAGAGGAGAAATAGCTCTTAGAGTGGTTAAGAGTTGTATGAAAATGGGTATTAAAACAGTTGGGATATTTTCTGAAGCTGACAAAGATTCCCCATTATTAGAATATGTTGATGAGCAAATTTTAATTGGCCCTGCCCCTTCAAATAAAAGTTATTTAAACCAAGATTTAATAATTAAAAAATCATTAGAAATGAAGGTGGATGCTATTCATCCAGGTTATGGTTTTTTATCTGAAAATGCATCTTTTGCAGAAAAGGTAATTAAAGCTGGAATCATTTTTATTGGCCCTTCTCCAAAATCTATAGAGATAATGGGAGATAAATTATCTGCAAAAAAAACAGTTTCTAAATTTGATATTCCTTTAGTTCCTGGATTAAACGAAGAGATAAAAGATGTAGATAAGGCAATGCTTGCTGCTGAAAAAATCGGTTTTCCTGTTTTAATTAAAGCCTCTGCTGGTGGAGGTGGAAAAGGAATGAGAATAGTTCATGAAAAAAAGAATTTTAAACAACAAATGAAAAGAGCAGTTAGTGAGGCAGAAAATTCATTTGGAAATGGAGCTGTTTTTATTGAAAAGTATCTTTCAAAACCTAGGCATATTGAAATTCAAATATTAGCAGATCAACATGGAAATGTAGTTCACCTTTTTGAGAGAGATTGTTCTATTCAAAGAAGGCACCAGAAAATAGTGGAAGAAGCTCCTTCGGCAGTTGTTTCTAAGGAATTAAGAGAAATTATGGGAGAAGCTGCTTGCAATGTAGCACGTTCTTGTAATTATCACGGAGCAGGAACTGTAGAATTTATATTTGAAAATAACTCTTTTTATTTTTTAGAAATGAATACTCGATTACAAGTTGAACATCCAGTAACAGAAATGATTACAGGACTTGACTTAGTAGAAGAGCAAATAAATATTGCTAAAGGTGAAAAATTAACAATTTCTCAAAAGGATTTGAAAATTAATGGGCATGCTATTGAAATAAGAGTGTGTGCTGAAGATCCATTTAATAATTTTATTCCTGATACTGGTATTATTGAACTCTATGAAATTCCTAGAGGAAATGGCGTAAGAGTAGACGATTGCACCAAAGAAGGATCTGAAGTTTCTATATATTATGATCCAATGGTTTCTAAACTAATTGTACATGCAGATAACAGAAAAGAAGCTATTGAGAAAATGATAAATGCAATTAATCACTACACTATATATGGAATAAAAACCACTCTTTCCTTTTGCAAATATGCACTTAACCATCCCGATTTTAGATCGGGAAATTTTGATACTGGATTTGTTAATTTATACATGGAAGATTATAAGTCAATGGTTATTGAAAATAATTCAAATAAAGTTGGATTAGCTGCAATTTTTCAATTGAATAAAATGGATAAAATCTCTACTTCTTTTCTTCCATCTACTGCTACTAATTGGCTAAGAAACAGGTAATACTGTCTTTATGTCAGTTTATTTGTCAGTATGATTACTTGATTTCTGCCAAAATTCCAGAATTTCAAATGAATTTACCGATGGCATATACTTTGCATAATTCAGATAAAATTTAAATTATTAATATGGCAAAAATTATAGGCATTGATTTAGGGACTACCAACTCTTGTGTTAGTGTAATGGAAGGGAATGAACCAGTTGTAATACCTAACAGCGAAGGCAAAAGAACAACTCCCTCAGTAGTTGCTTTTGTTGAAGGAGGCGAAAGAAAAGTTGGAGACCCAGCTAAGCGACAAGCTATCACCAATCCTCAAAATACAGTTTACTCTATCAAAAGATTTATGGGTAACAGATTTGACGAAGTAAGTAAAGAAGTTAAAAGAGTTCCTTATAAGGTAGTTAAAGGAGACAACAATACTCCTAGAGTAAGTATAGAAGATAGAAAATATTCTCCTCAAGAAATATCTGCAATGATTTTACAAAAAATGAAAAAAACTGCAGAGGATTTTATTGGTCAAGAAGTTTCAGGAGCTGTAATAACAGTCCCAGCTTACTTTAACGACGCACAAAGGCAAGCTACAAAAGAAGCTGGCGAAATTGCTGGTCTTAAGGTGGAAAGAATTATTAACGAACCTACAGCTGCTGCTTTGGCTTACGGAATGGATAAGTCTGGTAAAGACATGAAGATTGTTGTTTTCGATTTTGGTGGAGGTACACACGATGTTTCTATACTTGAGTTAGGAGATGGTGTTTTTGAAGTCCTTTCAACAGATGGAGATACCCATCTTGGGGGGGACGATGTAGATCAAAAAATTATTGATTGGTTATCTGAGGAATTTAAAAAAGACGAAGGGATAGATCTTAAAAAAGATCCTATGGCATTGCAAAGACTGAAAGAGGCTGCTGAAAAAGCTAAAATTGAGCTTTCTTCTTCTGCTTCAACAGAAATTAATCTTCCATACATAATGCCAGTTGATGGAATACCAAAACACTTAGTGAGAAGCTTAACAAAAGCCAAGTTTGAGCAGCTAATAGATGATTTAGTTAAAAGAACTATTGATCCATGTAAATCTGCTTTGAAAAGTGCGGGTTTGTCAACATCTGATATTGATGAGATAATTTTAGTAGGTGGTTCTACTAGAATTCCAGCAATTCAAGAAGCAGTAGAAAAGTTTTTTAGCAAATCTCCATCTAAAGGTGTAAATCCTGATGAAGTTGTTTCTCTAGGAGCAGCTATTCAAGGAGGGGTATTAACTGGTGAAGTAAAAGATGTTCTACTATTAGACGTTACGCCGTTATCTTTAGGAATTGAGACTATGGGTGGTGTTTTTACAAAATTAATAGATTCTAATACTACTATTCCTACGCAAAAATCTCAAGTATTTTCTACAGCTGCTGACAATCAACCATCTGTTGAAATACATGTTCTACAAGGTGAGAGATCTATGGCAGCTGATAATAAAACAATTGGTAGATTTCACTTAGATGGTATTCCACCTTCACCAAGAGGAGTTCCACAAGTTGAAGTTTCTTTTGATATAGATGCCAATGGTTTAATCCAGGTAAAGGCAGTTGATAAAGCTACCAACAAAGAACAATCTATAAGAATTGAAGCTTCTTCTGGTTTGTCTGAAGAAGATATAGAGAAAATGAAAAAAGAAGCTGAAGCTAATGCAGATGCCGATTTAAAGATAAAAGAAGAAGTAGAAAAAGTTAATGCTGCTGATAGTCTAATTTTTCAAACAGAAAAGCAACTCAAAGAATATGGAGATAAAATTCCTGAGGAAAAGAAAAAACCAATCGATGAAGCTTTAGCTGAACTAAAGACTGCACATGCTGCTAAGGACATAGCAACCATAGATACAGCAATGGAAAAATTAAATACTGCTTTTCAAGCTGCTAGCCAAGATATGTATCAAGCAAGTAATGGGGATGCTGCTGGTCCTGCAGGAGAACAGCCTAAAGCGGATGACAAAGGAAAAACTGACGAGGAAGTTACAGACGTAGACTTCGAAGAAGTTTAACTCCAAAATAAAAACTCATATAAAAGCTGGCTAATGCCAGCTTTTTTTTTGAATAAAATTTTATTTAATAAACATTTTTTTTTCAATTGAGCCATCGTCGTATATGTAAAGCAGAATTTTATTAAGCTGTTTTTGACATTCTTGGCCCATTATGTTGACTATTTTAATAATTTGTTTTTCTCTGTTATTAAGTTGTTTTATTCCTGTGTTTAAAGTAAAAGATCTTACTGCACGTACTTTGTATTCCAATATTTTCCCCCTTAGAACAGTGAAATTACTAGGATATACAGCATAAGAATATCTGAAATCAGTTGTGCTGGGAGATTCTGTAGAACTCCAGTAAGGGTACAAAGGGGCAAAATCATCAAATAAATGCCCTCCATTATTAAATGCAACTGAATCAATAAGAACTCGATGAGTGAAAATTTCTTCTAATTCATTTTTTGAAGGTAAATACCAGTCGTTGAATCCTTGATTATTGGAATTAACACATTGATGAACAGCAAAATTCCCTAAATTATAAAAGGTTATGAAATTTTGCGTATTAATTATACCTGAGCCAATAGATGGTGAAGACGTTCCAGGAACGTGAGTAGAATAATTCCCCCAACGGGACAACAAACTATCTAGTGATGTATTAACCATAGGATTTGGATTTGGAATATCGACAATATCAACTATGAGACCACCTCCAAATGAATCTAAATAGAATACCACGCCACCTTGGTAGTAATCACCTATAGATTGTGATTTGCAATTAAAAATTAGTAGAAATAAAAAAATAAATGGTATAATTGTTTTTGTCATTTTGAATTTATAATACTTTCCCACAAGTAAAAAGATAATGTGAAATACCCATTATTTAAAATTGTTTTTTTTCTAATCATTGGTATTTATATTGAGATAAATTACCACTTATTTCAAGTTGAAACTTACTTATTTTTTTTATTTACTTGTTTAAGCTTGCTTTTTTTGGAGCTTGTTTTAAAAAATACAAGTTACACTAAAAAGTTTTTTTCTGAGGTCTTAATTGCTTTATCCATTGTCTTTAGTGGAATATTAATAGTAGATTTTAAAAGTGATTCGCAAACAAAAAATTACATTGGAAACGCAGAAATAATTAAAGAAAAAAGGAAATTTAAGACCAATCTAGCGATATATCATCCAATATTTATTAGTCAAAATAGTGTTAAAATTAAATGTGAAGTTATTAGTATTGAAAATAATTCTACAATAGAAAAACATATTGGAAAAGTTCTTATTTATCTTCCAAAAGATAGTCTTTCAGTAATGCTTCTCCCTGGTGATGAAATATCTGTTAATTGTTTTTTTAATCAATTATCTAATCCAAAAAACCCACATCAATTTAACTATTCTAAATATCTTCAATCTAAACAAATTGAGTATACAGCCTTTGTGTCTGATTGGACTTTTCTTGGTTCTTCTTGGACTCTAAAAAGGTTTTCTACAATTGTAAGAAATAGATGTCTACAATCATTTTCTGAAAGTGGACTTAAATCCAATGAATTTGCTATCGCTTCGGCACTAACTTTTGGATATAAAGACGAATTGAATCAATTTGTAAAAGGAGTTTTTTCTAAAACAGGAGCAATGCATGTCCTTGCAGTATCTGGTTTGCATGTTGGAATTGTCTTTTTACTTATTTCCAGCCTTTTTAAATTTTTAAAAATATCTCATAGGTTTAAAATATTTCAACAAATGGTTTTAATTTTTTTTGTTTGGGTATATGCTATAATTACAGGGTTAAGTCCGTCTGTTTTAAGAGCAGCTACTATGTTAACTTTTTTTTCTGTTGCAGAGATTTTTAATAAATCCACAAATATTTATAATATTCTAGCTTGTTCGGCAATTTTCTTACTTTCAATAGATCCATATTTAATTACTGATGTTGGTTTTCAATTAAGTTTTTTTGCTGTTACTGGCATTATTTATTTGTACCCTATTATATTCAATTTAATATTTGTAAATAATTATATTTTAAAAAAAATATGGTCTATTATCTCTGTTTCTATTGCCGCGCAAATTGCTACTTTTCCTCTTAGCATTTATTATTTTCACCAGTTTCCCAATTTTTTTTTATTGAGTAATCTTTTGGTTATTCCTTTAGTATTTATTTTGTTAATTATTGGTCTATGCATAATAGCTTTTAATTTTTTGCCTTATGTGTCTATTTTTCTTGGAAAAATTTTAACTATTATAATTTCATTTATTGTTAAAGCTTTGTCACTTATTGAATCCATTCCTTATTCTCTTACCGATGGATTATTTATTTCTGTTTTTGAAACATTCATGTTATATCTTCTAATTTTATTGATACTTTATCAGCTTAGATTTAATTCCAAGTTTTTAAACTTTCTTATTCTTATAATTGGAGTTTTCATTGTTTCCTTAGACTTTTCAGAAGATCAAAAAAGATTAGATAAAAGAAGTATTGTTGTTTACAGTATTCCAAATCATACGGCAATCGACTTAATTGAAGGGAAGAATCATTTTTTTATTGCGGACAAAAAGCTTTTAGAAAATGAAAAGCTTATTAATAATTACATTAGAAATAATTGGGACTACAATGACTTAAGAACTCCTAAAATTTTGAATTACGATAGCTTAATTTCAAAATCTATCGTATGGAAAAATAAATCAATTGGGTACATCAATGAAAAATGGAATTTTAGTTCTGATTTAGATTTTGCAATAATTGATAAAGATTTTCCAATGAATAAGTTGGAAAGTTTAATTAATTCAAAAACTATAATTATTCTTCCAAATATTACATACCATAAAAAAAACAAGATTAATACTCAAAGTTTTTCTAAAATTCCTTCCTTTATTCACGAGTTAAGAAAATCAGGTGCTTACATTTACCATTTTTAAAGATAATGCTTAAAAAATCAAAAAATAAATGGAACCTAGACTATTCTTTTTTAGAGAAAAAAGGATATAAAGATTTTGCTTCTAGATTAAATCTTAATAGTGAAAAATCTGCGAAAGCTTTTAAAGTTTTTTTTAATAATTTAAGAAAGGAAGCCAGAGAGACCAAACAAGCTAGTTATTTAGTAGTTAAATTTCTTAAGGAGGGTAAGCTTTCTAAAAAGGAAGAAAAAGAATTAAAGCATCAATTTTACGATGTGTTAAAAATAATGGGTGTCGGAATCCCATTTTTTATGATTCCAGGTGCTACAGTTTTGGTGCCATTTTTAATAAAATTATCTAGGAAGTTAGGGTTGGATATTATTCCAACATCTTTTAAAAAAGATGAAGACTTATAAACTAAATTTTTTTATCTAAATTAGACAGAATATAAATTTTTACTAAAAATGAAAAATTTACTTGCTCTAATATTATTTTTAGTTCCATTTTCATTATTTGCAGGCGATTGGGATGGTGCTGAAGTAGTTAAAAAGGAAGTTTGGAAAATGTCTCCATTGTTTTTCATTATTGCTAGTTTGTTTGTTGGAATTATCTGCAAGCATTTTCTTAAAAAAGTTCCTATTCCATTTACAGTTATTCTTCTTATTATTGGTTTAATTCTAGGAGTTGTTCACCGTTTTGAATGGTTAGAAAATATTTCCTTGCTTGACGAGTCAATCTTTTGGGCTGGGCATATAAAACCAGAAATTATTCTTTATGTTTTTCTTCCTACTTTAATTTTTGAAGCTGCATTTGATTTGGATGTACATACTTTTAAAAAATCTTTTTGGAATGCGTTTCTAATGGCAGTTCCTGGTATTATGGTGGCTATTTTTATAAGTGCAAGTATGGCCATGGGAATAAAACATTTTGGAATTGGATTTGGAAATTGGGATTGGTATGTATCTCTTATGTTTGGATCTGTTATTTGTGCAACTGATCCAGTGGCTGTAGTTGCACTATTAAAAGAACTTGGTGGTGGTAAAAAACTTAGAACTCTAATTGAAAGCGAATCTCTTCTAAATGATGGAACTGCAATAGTAGTTTTTATGATTTTTTACTCTGCAATTAGCTCACAAATAGCAGGAGCTAGCAATCCTGAAATAATTGGGAGTGCTATTGATTTTATAAAAGTAGCTTTTGGAGGTGTTGCTATAGGTGCTGCTATTGGATTTTTGACTTTATCGCTTTTTAAAACAGTTTTTAACGATAGTTTATTTGAAATTACTGCAATAATAGGCTCTGCTTATCTAACATTCTTCATCGCAGAAAGTTTTCATTTATCTGGTGTAATTGGATTGGTTACTTTGGGACTGATTATGGCAGGAAGAGGGAAAACAAGAATTAGTCCAGAAGTTGGTCATTTCCTTCATGATTTCTGGGTATTGGCTGCATTTATTGCAAATACTCTGATTTTTATTGTAGTTGGAGTAATAATTGCTCATCGTACAAGGTTTGAAATGGAAGATTTTATTGATTTAGCCATTGTCTATGTAGGTATTCATATAATAAGAGGTTTAATTATTTTTGTCTTGTTTCCATTGATGAAAAAAATAGGATATGGTGTTACTGTAAAGGATTCTATTGTTTTATGGTGGGGAGGACTAAGAGGTGTTATTGGTTTAGCAATGGCCCTAATTGTAGCTGAAACATCTAGCATTCCCCATGATATAAGAGATCAATTTCTATTTATAACCGCAGGAATTGTTCTTTTAACATCTTTAATAAATGCAACTACTATAAAAGCGTTAGTTAAAGGGTTGGGACTAACTAAAGTTCCTTTAGCAAAAGCAACTTTGGTAAACCACACTATTGACAAACTTAGATATAGCGCAGAACTGAGATTAGAATTAATGAAAAAAGATAGATTCATGGGAGGAGCAGACTGGAGTCACGTTGAAAAATTCCTTCCTGCACCTTGGAGTCCATCCAAAGATGAAATACTAGATAAAGTAGAAAATGGTCTAATTAAAGAACTTAGAATAAACTTATTAAATAAAGAGAAATCTTCATATTGGAAATTATTTAGCAAAGGTTTATTAGGAAGATCAGCTTATAATTTATTAATGAATATTAATAACGAACTCTTAGACCAAGGTGGTGAATTTTCTATTGCAACTTCTACCAATATAGATTTATTATGGGGAAGCTCCAAAATATTTAACGAAGTTCAAGATTGGAAAATTTTAAGAAAATCGTCCAATAAAGATTTGTTTTCTCAGCTATATACTAATTACGATGCTGTAAGGGCAATGATTAAATCTCAGGACGACCTAATAGTTCTAGTTAAAAATTTGGAATCAGACAATTCCAATACTGAAGACCAAATTGTTGTATTTAAGACTTTAATGGAAGAGGTAAATGAGAAAAAAGTTCAAGGACTTACGTTTTTAAGAAATTTAAAAAATGCATTTCCCGAAGTTTACAAAACTATTGAAACCAGACAGGCAAGTAGAGATTTATTGAATTTTCAAAAAACAGAACTTACTAGTATGATTAATTTGGGTAGGTTAGATAAAGATGATTCTGATAAGTTCTTATTAGAAATTGAAATGAAAATGAGCAATCTTCTTACAGATCCACCAACATTTAAACTTCCTAAATCACAGGATCTCTTAAAACTTATTCCTTGGATTGAAAAATTGGATGACTCTTTGGTTATGAATTTGTCCAAAATTATTGAAATTAAAATCTTCCCTGCAAATTATTCATTTGATAATGAGTTAAACTCCAATAATATAGGGATTTTGGTTAGAGGAAATGCGAAATTTAATGATAATGACCAGTCTAATGATTTAGAAATTGGTTTTATTATTTCTAAAAGGAATAAAAAAATCACCAGTTCAAGTAAAGTTGTTTCTAATTCTCCACTTACTTTAATTTGGATTGCTGAATCCAAATACAATTCTTTTGTTGAATTGGTTAAAGATTTTGACAACCAAATCAGCTAATTTTTTGAATGGATTTGGATAAGAAATCTAGAGTCAAAAGCTATATTTACGATGGAATAGTCATTTTCATTGGAGTTTTTCTCTCTTTCTTTGTCGAAGATTTACGAGTTCAGAATCTTAACGATTACAGAAAAAACCAATATTTAAAAGACCTTAGATTGACCCTTGATGACGATGTGAATCAGATAAGTCATCTTAAGGAAGTCTTAAATAAATCGGTTAGCTATATCAATCAAATTCAAGATGACATTGACCAAAATCATAGTCTTTTGAACGACTCAATAACCATAAGTAAGTTAATTGATATTGAAGTGGGTATTTCCTTTTTTTCTAAAGATGGAATTTATAATCAACTTATTGCAACTGATGCATTTGAATTAATTAAAAGCACAGAACTTAAAAATATTTTATTGGAAATGTACAACCATTTAAAAGAGAGAAATATTGCCACATCAAATGAAATTGATCAATTTAATATTGGATTTAGAAGAACAATATTAGAGAATTTTAGAGTTAGATTTGATTACGATTTGTTAGATGGTGAATTTTATGGAAATAGGTCTTTGAAAGTTTTCGAGTTCAATAAATCTTATTATGCATCCAACGACTTTTATGGAATTTTGTCTCAAGCAAAGTTGTATTCCAATATGTACCAAAGGCAATTAAAAGATTTACATGATATTTATATTGAAGCTATCCAATTGGTAAATAAGGAAATTAATATAAGTTCATAACAGGAATACTAATAATTGAAACAAAAATGATTTAAACTTTAAAATACATTATATTTAGGTTATGATAAGAAGTTACTTTAAAAATATCCCATTTAAATCGCATTATTTTTTTTCTTTTTTAATTTTTCAATTATTCTTTTCTATTGTTTTTGCTCAATCGATTAATTTTAAATACGGAGAATTTGATTTAACTAATTCTTATGAGGATTTCCTTAAAGAAGAACCTGTCGGGCCATCTTTAAATCAAACAAACTATTATAAAATAATACGGTTTAATTCAATTCCTAAGAGGGATACTAGAAGTGAATTAGAATCAAAAGGAATTCTTTTTTTAGATTATATTTCTCAAAACGCATATACAGTTTCTATTCCTTATAATTTCTTGAAATCTAATCTTGTTGGCTATGACATTACTCATGTACAGGATATTCCTAAAATTTTAAGATGTGATCCTGCAATTTTTGAATCTCCTATTCCACAATGGGCAGATAAAGGCAATAAAATTAATCTGGAAATTATCTTAATGAAAAATTATGAGTTAAATTTTTTCCTAGAATATTTAGATGCTTTAGGTTCTACTATTATTGACATTAATAGTTCTGCAAACATTGTAAGATGTGAATTTCCTAAAAATAAATTAATGGAGCTTTCGGAAATTCAATACGTTAATTTTATTTCTTTTATCTCGGCACCTGGTGAACCCGAAGATACTGGTGGGAGGTCTTTACACCGATCAAATTCTATAAATACACAACTTTATAACGGTCGTAAATACGATGCTTCTGGAGTTAGTGTTTGTGTCAATGACGATGGATTTGTTGGTCCCCATATTGATTTTAAAGGTCGGACAGAGCAAAGTACGGTCACCAATGATTTAAATGGAGACCACGGTGATATGGTTGCGGGAATACTTGGTGGAGCAGGTAATTTAAATCCTCAATACGAAGGAATGGCCAAAGGTGCTAAAATACACGTTAGACAATATAGTTCCTCTCTCCCGAATTCTGTGCAATTGAATAATGATAGTAATGTTATGATATTTTCTTCATCCTATGGCAATTCATGTAATGCAGGCTATACCTCCTTGTGTTACCAAATTGATAGAGAAATAGTATTAAATCCGTCTCTGATTCAAGTTTTTTCTTGTGGAAATTCAGGAAATAGCAATTGTGGTTATGGTGCTGGGTCTGGCTGGGGAAATATTACTGGTGGCCATAAGCAAGCCAAAAATGTAATTGCTACTGCAAATTTAAATTATAATGGAACTTTAGTTTCTAGTAGTAGTAGAGGCCCAGCTTCCGACGGAAGAATCAAACCAGATATTGCTGCTCATGGAAATGGTCAGATATCTACAGACCCTAATAATATCTATAATGCAGGAAGTGGGACATCAGCCGCAGCTCCAGGAATTTCTGGTGTTTTGGCACAACTATACCAAGCTTATAGAGAACTAAATTCAGGTTTAGACCCAGAATCAGGGCTTTTAAAAGCCTGTTTGTTAAACACAGCCCAGGATTATGGAAACACAGGTCCAGACTTCTCTTACGGCTGGGGAATTGTCAATGCATTGAAGGCTGTAAAGGTTTTAGAAGAAAATAGATACCAAGATTCTTTAATTGACAATGGGGAATCACACACGATTAATTTTACAATTCCAGAAGGAACTAAAGAAGCAAGAATTATGTTGTATTGGATGGATCCAGAAAGATCTCCATCATCTTCCATATCTCTTCTTAACGATCTTGATTTGAAAATAAGTAACAACAGTAGTGATTTCTACCCTTGGGTTTTAGATCCTACTCCAAATTCTTCTTTATTGTCCTTGCCTGCAACCACTGGTGAAGATCACTTAAATAATATGGAACAGGTTACAATATTTGATCCTGTATCAGGAAATTATTCTGCAGAAATATCTGGTTTTAATATTCCTGTCGGGCCACAAAAATACTACCTACTATATGAATTTATTTCCGATGAAATTATAGTTACTTATCCAATAGGTGGAGAGGGAGTAATCCCCTACAGAGCAGAATTTATTCAATGGGATACCTATGGTACTCAAGGATATTTTGATGTAGAATATTCTGTTGACAACGGAGTTTCTTGGACTACAATTGGTAACCAAGTAAATGGTTCATCTAGAATAAAGCAATGGCCAATTCCAAATTCAGTTTCTGGACAAGCGCTTGTTAGAGTTTCTAGAGATGGGATTTCAGGTCAGTCTTCAGATGTTTTTTCAATTATAGATTTCCCTAAAAATATTAATATAAATAATGTTTGTGAATGTGAGTTTTCTATAAGCTGGAACGAAGTACCATTTGCAGCAAAATACGAGATTTCAGTTTTAGGTGAAAAATACATGGATTCTATTGGCTCTACAACCGAAACTTCTTATAATATTCCAATAGATAATCCAAATGATGAAGTTTGGTTTTCTGTAAGGGCAATTACTGAAAATGGCACTAAAGGGGTTAGAGCAGTAGCAGAATATTACGACGGAAGTGGTGTTTCTAATTGTTTGTTAAATTCTAATTTTTATACCAATAAATCACAATTATGTACAGATTTTCCAGTGAATCTATTTGATCAGACCATTGGATGTCCAATAAGTTGGGATTGGAGTTTTATCCCAAATACAGTTACTTATTTAGAAAACACCAATTCAAATTCACCAAACCCTGTAGTAAGTTTTGAAAATGATGGTTTGTATCAAGTAAGTTTGACCACCGAGAATGCAAATTCAATAAGTTCCATTGAGAAGAATGATTTTTATAATGTTATATCTGAAGACCTTTTATCGGAAGAAATAGAGCTTTCTGAGGATTTTAGCGCTTTAAATTTCCCTCCTGAAAATTGGGAGGTTTTAAATATTGGTCAAAATTCTTCTTGGAAAGATACCAGTATATTTACTCAAGAAGGGTTGCAAAATAGAGTTGCTTATTTTAAGAACAATTTAAATGGTAATTTTGATAAACTTATTACTCAACCTATTTATTTGGATAATGAACTGTCCAATCCATATTTGTCTTTTGATGTTTCTTATTCTTCGATTTCTGATAGTTTTGAAGATGCTTTGTTGGTAGAAGTTTCTCAGGATTGTGGTTCTACTTTTACAGACACTATTTATTTTAAATCCGGAAAGTTTTTATCTACGGATCTTCAAAATAACTCGACCAACTCTAACCACCATACATTCAGAAATGAATCAGTATCACTAAAAGAGTTTCTAGGAAAAAGAATTAATATATCCTTTCTAAGCAATAGCGACGGTGGTAACAATATTTATGTAGATAATGTAAATCTTACAAATAGATCAACAGAAGATTTCAATCCATTAGTTTTTGAAATATTCCCAAATCCAAGTTCTGGAATTTTTAATTTATATTTTGAAGACTTTTCTATTGAAAATTTTGGCTTGACTATTGTGGATATATCTGGTAAATTAATTCTTGACAAGGATTACTCGTTTTCAAATGGTAGCCCAAGAATGGTTTCTTTAAACTTGTTGAATATTTCTAAAGGAGTTTATTTGTTAAGAGTTAATGCTAAGGATAGAAGTATCGTAAAGAGATTAGTTATAAGTGATTAAATTATTTATTATTTAAAGTAATTTTATTATTACTTTAATATTATGAAATCCGTGATTTTATTTAGACATGGCAAGTCCAATTGGAATGCAAGCTACAGCAATGATCATGATAGGCCATTAAATAGCAGGGGGATAAAAGCTGCAAAAAAAATGGGGCAATACTTATTATATAAGGATCAAATTCCTGATTTAATAATATCATCAACTGCAGTACGAGCTAAAACCACAGCTCAGCTAGCTATAAAAAGTGCTAATTGGCAATCAAAATTTATACTTGAAAGAGGAATTTATGGCGGTTCACCTAAATACTTGTTGGAACTAGTTCGTTCTCAAAACAATCAATATACTTCTCTTTGCTTGGTAGGGCATGAGCCAAACTTTTCTTCATTTATTTCAAATGCAACCGGCCATGGTTATCTTGATTTTACAACAGCTAACATGGCTAAGATAAATTTTAATGTTGATCTATGGATTAAGGTACAGTTCTTGAAGGGAAAGCTTGAGTGGCATCAGCAACCAAAAAATCTAAAAATTCAATAGATTACACAATAAAAATAAAAAACCATAACTGTTTATCAATTAGTGAGTTATGGCTTTTGGTGGTGATCGCGCCAGTATTTCTTGTTGCTATATTAATCATCTGTTAATCAGTTTTTTAAGTAATTTTTCACTTTTTTTGGTGAAAAATTGGTGAATTTTTTTCAGCCCCAACTAATTTTAGTTTAAAACTAAATATAAAAAAAAAACCACAAGTTGACGATAGAGTAGTAGTCTAAATTTTAATATAAGGATACACGTCCTTGAAACTTATTTTGGTTAGAGTTCGTTTCTGTGGGACCAGATGTCAGAATCTCCTCATCCCGACTATTTATTTTTCGGATAAAGGTTCGAAACCCTCCTGCTCCACCTTGTGGGACAGTTTCAATTTTTTCGAAAACTGTCCCTTATTTTTTTCTTCTAATTTCTTGTCTATCTGTAAGATAAATCTAAGTGCATCGTTGATTCTAGGTGTTCGACATTTTTTTTTTTTGTCATAAATAATCTAATTTTAAAAAAAAATTAAAAACATATTTAAATATGAAAAAAATAACCCTCATTTGCCTATCTCTATTTCTTATTGGTGGTTCAATTGCCCAAAAAAAGTCTAAAGTTGAATTACACGAATACATTATACCGCCTGTATATTCAAAAAAACAGTTCATAAGCTACACTGTACCAATTGCCCTAAGATCCACTACCGATAGGTTTGGTAAAATAATCGGCGAAAACATGCAAATTAATAATGAGGAAATTCAAAAATTAGAAAATGAAAGATTGACTGAAAATGAAAGATTAACGTTTGTGAAAACTGTTTTTGAAAAAGTGCGTTCAGGTGAGGTAACTGCCTACGATGGTAATCCAATTAATGGTTTATTTAATATGAATCCTGGAATGTCTAATTTCAATGCTATGGCTTTGGAGAGAAAGGAAGACGGAGCATTTTATGAACCTCATTTGCAATATGCATCTAGTAAGACAAAATTTGATGAAAACGGTGAGCCTGAAGTCGATGAAAACGGTGATCCTATATATATTGATATTTATATTGATTACAAACCAGAGGATGTTACGTCCATAACCTTTTATGAAAATTGGTCATATAATGCAAATAATGAAACCGGAGTTCTTACACCAATTCAAAAACAAGTTATTGGTTACACATTAAATGTTACTTACCGAGACCCAGAAATTTATGAAATTCTGCGTGTTAAATCCCTTTTTTACATACCATGTGCCAAAGAAGAGTATGAGGGTAAGATGATCACACTGAAAGAAAACATTTGCACGTCTACCAGAATAAATATTCCATGGCATACTTTACCAAGAAAAAATAAAGAACTGGTAAGGGGATATTGGTATTCAAACAACTTAAGTGCTGATTTCAGGTTCCATTTTTGTCAATACCTCATCTACTTAGCTAAAGATTCTAAAAATTTACTCCAGTATTGGAAGGTAAAAGGAATTTATGACACTGATAAAGGATATGCAGTTGACAAAGACGGCTTTCCTTACAGTAAAGAATTATCAAGTGATACTACAGTTTTTTGTGATAGTACTGTTGTGTCTAAATCAGGATATTTAAAGAAAATGGATATCTTTGATGACCACATGGGCGAACCAATAATGGACTCGAATGGAAGTTATTTAATAAGAGAAGTAATGGTACCATATTTGGTAAATGAAATTATCGCATTAGGATTTGTTGAGGATTGGCTGTTTGATGAAAAAACACTTTCTATTCAAAAAAAGGTAAAGGGGCTTATGCCTACGGTTTTTGAAAAACAAGAAAACTATGAAACTGGAATGTATGAAGTCATAGGCTTAAAAAAAATGTTCTGTATTAAGTATTGAATTTGCTAATGCATATCTTTTTTTTGAGCTCATTCAAAAAGATATTGGAATAAAAAAAAGAACCTCACATCCATTGGAGTTTTTTAATAGAGCATAATGGTCTGGCTAAACTGGTAAGTTATGTTTTAAATTTATAATCAAAACGAATAAGTCTTTTCAAACCTGATCTAAAAGAGTTCGAAATCTGTCCCTTCAGCTCCACTCAGTAATTTTCTTGAGTAAAAAAGCTTTACTTTACAGAAAGAGTAGGGCTCTTATTTGTGAAATTTATTAGTAATAATAGTCAAATGTTTGACATACTATGATAAATGTTTGATCAACGGTTCAGGTATGATTTCGTAGCTATCCAGTAGGGTGTGCATATACCTATTTTTAGCATACGTTTTTATTTTCCATAAATAAATCTTAAACCATTTGTAAATCCAACACCAAAAATTGTTCTATGGGTTTCATTTTTCACAACTTCAGATTCAATACTCAGTTTTGAGATATTTTTTCCTTTTAGAATTTCAACAAATTCTTCCTGATATTCATTTATTCTTAAATCCAATTCTCCTGAAGCCATATATAGTTTTACGTGTCTATTTAAAATTAAGTTTTTTTCTGAAGCCTGATTGACCAATAATTTGTCTTTATACCATAATGAAGGTCCTAATAGTAAATATTTGTTGAAGAGATGTGGCTTTTCCAATAAGGCATAAGAACCGTAGAGGCCTCCATACGAATGCCCATAAATTCCTCTATCTTCTTTTTTAATTCTGTACTCTTTTTCTACAAAAGGAAAAAGTTCAAATTCAAGGAAGTCACTAAATTTTGGTGCACCACCCGTAGGATCAATTTCATTATTTCCCATTCTCAAATCTCTGTCCTCCACAGGTGTCAAATCTCTACTCCTTAACCTGTAAAAGTTTTTGTAATCTGTATCATAAGCAATCCCTACAACCAAGATTTCTGGAATTAGCTTATCCTTAATGAGTCTTTGCACTATATAGCTAATAGCTCCGAAATTTGTTTCCGCATCAATTACATATAAGACCGGGTAATTTTTCTCTTTATTCTTGAAGTAACTTTTTGGATAAGAAATTTTAATTTGATATTTCTGATTGTTGAATTTTGAGGACAAATCCCTGACTGCAGTATTCGCAATGGTAACCTGATAAATGCTTTTCAAGCTGTCCGTCATTTGAATTTGAGTTTCAAGTTCTTTTATTTTATTTCTTAAACTGTCATTTTCAATCTTTAGTTTTGATTCGAATTCATTCTTTTCAATACAGGCAATTAATAGGATGAATATAATAGTTAGAGGGAAATATTTTTTCATTTACTAAATCTATAATAACAAAGGAATAAACGTATTACGTTTATTTCCTTCATAAATATATGTAAAAGATAAATAGGGTTAAATAAGCACATTTAGCGACTTAAAATGTTTTGCTTATGTTTTGCTTTTTGATTTTTGTGTTTTTCAAATAACTGTAAATGAATTAGTTACAGGCAAGGTTCGATTCCCTCCGGCTCCACTAAAAGTTTTAAAAAATTATTTAAAGAATTAAAGTCATTTTTCAATGAAATAATCGATATCTACAAATAATTCTTTAAAAATACCTTTAGAATCTGATCTAAAAAATACATTTGGATTTAAGGAAGATTCTAAGTAATAATTGTTAGATAAAGCATCTTCAAAGCAATTTACTGTGATAGTATTCATATTATTACTAGTTATGGTTAAGATGTAGTCTGGCACTTCTTTTTGTTTATAATTATCTGCAAAAGCAGTGTTTTGTTGATTAGCTAATAAGTTAAGGTATTGAGCTATTTTGGTAGAATCTACCACTTCATTATTAATTATCCACAAAGAATCATTTTTGGTCAAACTAAAACTAGAACCATTATTCTGAAGGTTAATTTGAGTAATGTTCTCTTTTTGGGTTGTTATAAACTCATTATTTCTCCATGAATTAAAGTCACGATTAAAAGTCATTGATAAAAACCCATTAATTTCATAAATTTTAGGACTATCTCCTAATCTTACAAAAGTTGATCCTGTAAATTGTTGTCTTCCCCCAAATTGATTATATACTTGAGACGGTTGTTGGTATTTTGTTTTTCCAATATAAATATCTAATGTTTTTCTATTGCCTTTTTCTTCCACCATAAGATGGGTAGCTAATTCTTCTGTCAATTGATATTTTTCCCACTTTTCTTCTGTTTTAGCCACCAACCTTTTTATTTTCATTTTTGCCAGTTCTGATAAGATATTAGCTAATGAACCTTTTCTTAAAGAACTCTTAATATTATTACTTTCTACTTCCCAACCATAAGTTTGCTTTGTGAAAATTACTTTTTCTTTATTTCCACTTTTAGGGTAAATAGAAATATAGCTGACAATGCTGGTATCAATCATTATTAGGTTGGTATCAATATGAGTTGATCTTTGATTGTCCTTCAAATAATTAGTAATCAGAAAAATAGCCGTTAATACAACCAGAATAATTGCTAAGATTTTATTATTGATTTTCTTACTCATAATTTTGTTCCATTCTATTTATTCTCTTATTTCTATTCATTTGCATTCTTACGATTCCATATCCAATAATTAAAAGAATAGGTAGTAAAAAATTGAGATACTTTAAGATTGTTTTAGTAGAATCCTCAATTTCATCAATAGGTCTAAATTGAATACCTTTTGTTCTTAACTCGATTAACCCCGTATCATCGCTTAACCAATCGATGGCATTTACCATTAAATTGACATTGTCGGGTTGAATTTGTTGCTGCGGACCTCCAACAGGAAAGTCCCCATCACCAATAACAACGATGTTGGAACTATTTCCATTGTTATGATTTTGTTGTAATATTCCAGCAAGTACAACATTTTTTAGCGGTAAGTCGTTTTGTGTCCATTGCTTCTGAACGTTAAAATAGGTAGGAGCTTGAATACTTCCAGATTGATCTGATGTAAATGCAATCGGAGTAAATGTATTAGAAGTATCATTTCTTGTATAATGAATTGAGCTTGCAAATTGTAGAATAACCGCCTCTAAACCTTTTGTAATTGGATGATCTGCAAATTTACTCACAATAGGTATATAAGGAAATTTAACATTGGTATTATATCTAAAAAAACCTTGTTGTTGTTGTACTTGAACGTTTCCACATTGTGCATCTACTACAAAATTATCTTTTACTTCTAATCCTTTATTTTCTAACCAATTTTCAACTCCAGTATTTACAACATTTCCAAAACCATTGCTCAGGTCTCCATTTACTCTATTTAAAGCTATAAATAGATTTCCTCCTCTTTGTAAAAAAATATCTAATTGCTGGAGAGAAGAATTAGAAATACTATCCTCAGGCTTTATTAAAGCTAGTGTTGTAATATGGTTGGGTATTGGGGTTGAATCATTGAGATAGTAAGGTTCAAAATTGTATAATACGTTTAATCCAGTAGCTACTTGTTGCATTTCTGAAAGAGAAGGTTCTCCGTGTCCTTGTATTAATCCAATAGAAGGTTTTTCTGTTATAGCTATCTTTTTTATCGATGTAGAAAGAGCATATTCCATTGCTGCTCCAGGTTGCATAAAAGGAATAATTTCTTTTTGATCTCCCAATTCTAAAACAGCACCCAAAAAAGCTTTTTGTTGCTTAATTTGGTCTTTCTCTCTTACATTAATCATTACGGGCTGTATTCCTGATTCGACGGCTTTCTTCTCGATTTCCTCATCTTCACCTGGATTGATAAAATCGTATATTAAATTATTGTCGGATAAACGAGCATACTCTATCAGGTACTCTTCAAAATCTTTTTTGGTTCTGGCAATATTTGGTGGAAGGTTCTCAGAAAAATAAGCCTTTACAGTGATAGGTTCATCTAAAGATTCCATAATGTTTTTAGTAGCTTCGCTTAAAGTATATTGTTTATCTTCTGTTAAATCTATCCTGAAATAGTACTGAACAGATAATAGATTAAAGATTATTAAAATCCCTACAATTAATAGTATGCTAGTTGTATTTTTTTTCATCGTTTGTACTATTTTTTTTGAAAATGACGATTAGATAGTGACCATTCTGCCAGGAATAGACTTAAAATTGAAACTGATATAAAATAGACTAGGTCTTGTGAATCTATCACTCCTCTTGAAATAGATTCGAAATGTGTTTGTAAGCTCAAAAGATCGAATAAGTTTCCTATAAAACCAGTAAAGTTTCCAGCTAATACATCAAAAATAATATGGAAAAATAGCCCTATCATTAAAGCCCCCATAAAGGCTACAATTTGATTAGAAGTAATGCTACTTGTAAAAATTCCAATTGAAGTATAAACCATACTCATTAAGAATAGCGCAAGGTATCCACATATGGTTCCTCCGTTATCTAAATTGCCAATATTTGCTATTGTAATTATGTAAGGTAAAGTGGCTACTAACGCAATACAAATTAGTAACAAGGATGCAATGAATTTACCCATAACTAATTGCCTATCGCTAACCGATTTTGTAAGTAAAAGCTCCAGCGTTCCTGTTTTTGTTTCTTCAGCTAACATTCGCATTGTAATTGCTGGAATAAAAAAGAAAAGTGTCCAAGATGCAATTGCAAAGAAAATTCTTAAGTTAGCCTGGCCAACTAAAAAAATATCGTTCCCGTATAACCAAGTGAAAAAACCACTGAAGCCTAAAAATAAACCCAACATAATGTAGGCAATCAGAGAGTTAAAAAAAGCTGCTAATTCACGTTTTGTAATTATCCAAATAGTTTTCATATTCAATCAATTAATAGTTAAATCTCTGAAAATATCTTCTAATTTTGTTTCTAAAGGATTCATTTCAGTGATTACCCATTTATTTTTTACGCATAAATTAAAAATGTCTCTTTTCGAACTTTTTTCTGTTTGACTGTGTACTTCAAAAAAGTTTTTTTCTCGTCCCACGAAATCTACTTTAGATGTAAAGTTTAATTCTTGAAGAGCAGCAAATATCTGATTGGAATCTCCATCTTCAATTCGAACCTTTAGTACTTCATTTCCTTGTGCTTGTTTCCGTAATGTTTCAGCAGTTCCATCTGCTACAATTTTTCCTTTATTAATAATTAGAATACGATCACAAGTCGCTTCTACTTCGGGAAGAATGTGGGTACTAAGTATAACTGTTTTTTCCTTTCCTAAGTCACGGATTAGTTTTCGTATTTCAATAATTTGATTAGGATCAAGTCCAGTTGTGGGTTCATCTAAAATTAAAATCTCTGGATCGTGTATCATTGCCTGAGCTAGCCCTACACGCTGTCTGTAACCTTTTGATAATTCTCCTATTTTCTTATGTTTTTCTCTATTCAATCCACAAAGACTAATCATTTCTTTTATTCTTTTAGAAAGATTGTCTTTATTTAAACCTTGTAGTTCTCCACAAAATTGAAGATAATCAATTATGGGCATGTCTAAATACAGTGGGTTATTTTCTGGTAAATAACCAATATGTTTTTTTATATCTTCATTTGATTTACCAACATCTTTTCCACCAATCTTTATAGTACCATATTGTATTCCTGTGTAACCAGTAATCATTTTCATAGTTGTTGATTTACCTGCTCCATTTGGACCTAGAAAACCAAGAATTTCCCCTGTTTTTACAGAGAGATTAATGTTGTTAACTGCTATTTGTGGACCATATGATTTAGTAAGGTTTTCGATCTGTATGTCCATATAATGTTTTTTAAATAAATTTTAAATTATTTCATTAATAAAATTCTTTCTCATGGGATGCTAAACAATAGAACTAAAAATATTTTTATGCAAAGCATTAATCAATATGTAAAATTTAAAAAGCCATGTATTCTATAGTTAAAATGACACTTTAATTTCAATCTAATTTAAAAATTGAATAAAAAAAAAAGCAAAGGTTTAACTTTTTTTAACAGATTAAAAATTGCCAATATAGGTTATTAAATAAAAATTTCTAAAAAAAATCATAAAGCAAAAAAGAACTTTAAATTAATGTTATTATCACCATGATAGTAAGTGTCATTTTTCTTAAAAATTCTTTTCAAATCAGATTGAAAAGAGTTCGAAATCTGTCCCTTTGGGTCCACAACGGCTTTTCAACGGTCTCGTGTATGAGTAGTAGCGGATTTCAACTCACAAACCTTTCGGTTTTGCACTCACCTTTGTTTTATGTTTATACTTTAGTTTTATCATTTAAACCGCTATTACTTATACACCTTGTTGGCTAAAGTATTATTCTTTTTGAGTATTAAAGAAATCAATTGCTTTAATAATGTTTTTGTCTTTAGCTAATTCTTCAAAATTATCTTCCTTAATAATGGTAACATCTGGAATAATAAATTCACGATAAATATCATTATTGTCAACTATATAACAGGTTGTTAATGCTATCTTTGTGTTATATGGCAACTCTATTAAATCATTTCCTGTTAGAAACCCATAGCTATTTTCTCCAATAAAAATTGTATTACTTCTGTTTTTAAAGGCAACCGCTATATCCTCTCCTGAACTTCCAGTCATTTTTCCCGTGATAATAGCAACAGGAATCTTCAAATTTGGTAAAACAGAAGTGGTAGCTTTAGCTTCAAGGTTTTCTCCGGAATAGAAACCTCCATTTTTTAATTTGTTTGTTTTAACAATATTTCCATTTGCATCAAGCTCTTTATAAACAATATTGTCCCCAATTAAATAATGTAAGGAAGCAAGCATAGGATAGACGTTTCCACCTGTATTAAAGCGTAAATCAATTACCCAGCCCTCAATTGTATTATCTTTCATCAAATCTACTATTTGGTTATACATTTTTTGGGTTTCTAAGTTCAGCGAATCTTTACTTAAATCAATCATTAACATTCCTGGAATCTGAATGTAGCCGATATTGTCTTTAATTAGTTTGACCTCAAAAGATGGTTGTTTTTGGTATTTTAATAAAAACTCCCTACTGAAATCATCTTGTGAAAGTGATTTATTTAAGGTAATTCCATAGAAGCCTTGTTCCGAAAATAATTGGCAATGGTTACATTTTATAGAATCAAAAATCAATGATGCAGCTGTCAATGATTCTTCAAAATTTTTGGCTTTTAAGGCATTCCCAAGTGCGTAGGACTCAATTTTAGCCCAATTTATTTCATTTCGATTTAAATATTTTGTTTGTAATTCTCCGATTAACTTACCGTAAAAGTTTGTGATACTATCTTGTGCAGAAGAGTTTTGTCCGAACGATACGTTTGTAATTAGAGTAAGAAAAGAAATACTTATTAAAAACACTTTTTTCATTATAAATCTATTTTTTTAAGTACTCTTCACTTATTTCAGAAACGTTTAATCTAGCTTCTGATTTTTTTCCATTGTGTATAATTCTTAAGTAAAATGGTATTTTACTGTTTTTGGTACTTTTCTTTCTCTGATTTGGATAAATTTTCATGGATGTTTTCATATTTCTAGCTTTTAAAAATTATTTTGGTGAAATAAATAAGTTTTGGTGAAAAAATAGCGTTACAAAAACGCGACAATAGACAAAATAGTGTGAAATAACCCGAAACCATTGAAAACAAAAAAACCTCTGTAAATCGATAAATTTGAGAGGTTTTGAAACATTCTGAAAATGTTCTAGTGATCGCGCCAGGATTCGAACCTGGGACCGCCTGCTTAGAAGGCAGGTGCTCTATCCAGCTGAGCTACGCGACCAATTTAAGCCGCAAAAATAGAAAAAATGTTGGACTTCCTAGTTATCTTTTATATTTAGTGAAAAAAATCTATAGATTTTAATTTACATAAGAATTTTAAAAGATATTTAAGCAATAAATTTCTCTTAGCAGATTAGTTTATATTTACACAAAATTTATAAGTACCCAACACCTAATACATATTTATCGTAATTATTATAAATTATTTTTCATAAACATAATATGGTTTTCAAAAAAGTTATCTTTTCATTTTTTCTATTTTGTTGTCTAAACATTTTAGTAGCTCAAACTAATCCACTTAATATTCAGCAATTTGCTCATATACCAAATAGTGGCTTTATGGTTCCCTCTGAGCTAAATGATATTTGGGGTTGGGTAGATAGTTCAGGAAATGAATATGCTATTGTAGGAATGAATGATGGTACTTCTATCATTGATTTATCCGATCCACTTAGTCCTCAAGAAGTATTGTTTGTTCCTGGAATGAATTCTATTTGGAGAGATATTAAAACCTATGGAAACTATGCTTACGTAACCACAGAAGCTATGAATGGATTATTAATAATTGATTTATCTAATTTACCAGACAGCGCCAACACCAATACATATCTTTATACTGGTCCATCCAATGCCCAGTGGCAAAGAGCTCATAATATATATATTGACGATAGAGGATATGCTTATATTTTTGGGGCAAATAGGGGATCGGGCGGTGCTATTATATTAGATTTAAACCAAGACCCAACACAACCTGTAGAAATTGCAGATATTAATAACTGGCAGGTTCACGATGGTATGGTTAAAGGAGATACTCTATTTCTCGCTCATGCAGGTAACTCTCTTTTTTCAATTTGGGATGTTTCTAATCCTTCAAGTCCAGTTTTATTAAGTCAAAACCCCACTGTTGGATACTATTCTCATAATATTTGGCCTTCAGATGATGGAAATTATATTTATACAACAGAAGAAGACAATGGTGGACACCTTTCAGAATTTAATATTACCGATTTAAATAATATCGATCTTACAGATAAAATACAAGCTGAACCGGGAAACAACATAATGCCCCACAATGCATTTTATATTAACGATTATATAGTTAATTCTTACTACACCACCGGAATTCAAATATTTGACGTAAAAAGCAAAGGAAATATAGTTAATGTTGGTCATTTTGATACCTCTCCTAACTTCTCTGGTCCAGGATCCAATGGCTGTTGGGGAGTTTATCCTTACCTGCCAAGTGGTATTATTATAGCTTCAGATATTGAAAATGGTTTTTTTGTTTTAGATCCAGATTATAAAAGAGCAGCTTATTTGGAAGGAATAATTACCGATGCATCTAGCAATACATCATTAAGCGGAGTAACTGTTGAAATACTCAATAGCAACAATAATACTCTTTCTAATGTTGGGGGAGAATTTAAGCTTGGAACACTAAATTCAGGGACTTTCAGTGTTGTTTTCTCTCATCCTTTATACCAGTCAGACACTATAAATCAGGTAGTTCTTCAAAACGACTCTACTACAATTTTGAATTTAGTAATGTATTCTTTAACTCCACTAAATTTAAATATAGAAAGTAAAAGTTCAGCTCTTAATTCTTCTCTTTCTGGTGTTGATTTTACTATTACTAATGAAGATTTTACTTACAGCGGAACTACAGATCAAAATGGTTTATTTACCATTAACAACTTAATTCCTGGATCTTACAATATATATGCAGGTTTATGGAGCTACAAAGACTTTTGTGTGGAATCATTGAATATCATTAGCGATAATACTCCATTTTTAATATCTCTTGAAGAGGGTTATAGAGATAGATTTAACATCGATATGGGTTGGACAGTAAATTCATCTGCAGCATCTGGATTGTGGGAAAGAGATATACCTACAGTAACTATCTATAATAATTCAGATACGTGTAGCCCAGCTTTTGACAGTGAGGATTGTGGAAATATGGCTTTTATAACTGGCAATTTGGGCTCCTCTCCATCGGCAGATGATGTAGATTTAGGTTACGTCCAATTAGTATCTCCTACTATTTCGCTGGATTCAAACCAAACCAACTATTTACACTGCAATCTATGGTGGAGAAATTTTTTAGGAGGCACTACACCAGATGATACTCTTTTTATAGATGTAAATGATGGAGTTAATAAAGAAAATTTATTTTTTATTCATAGTGATAATCCAAAGAACTGGTATAAGCTTTCTCTGGAAATTCCAAATACTATAAATCTTAGTAGTTTTAAAATTGAAATAACTACTGCAGATTGGGGTTCTGGAGTGGATCATTTAGTAGAGGCAGGAATTGACAACTTATATATTGACAACGATCCCTCTTCCAATATCAGCCAAGTTCAGCCTTCTTTAATCAATGTATTTCCCAATCCCACACCAGATGGAATAGTACAAATTCAAGGTATAAAAGTGCCATTTGAATATAGTTTATATAATATTTCTGGAAAATTAGTACAATTTGAATCTAATAATTTCAACAAGGAGATTGAGATATTAGAAAAGGGAATTTACATCTTAAGAATAAAACAGGAATCAAAAGTCTTCTACAAAAGAATTATCTTTTAGAAGATTTTATTTCTAAAATCTTTCTAAGCACATCTAAATATAGTGTAACAGTTAGAAGTAGTGTCATTAGCCAAATAACAATAAGATTGGCACTGAAAGTATCCAATTTATAATCCAAAAAATATTTTGATGGAGCATAAAAATGAGCTCCAAAATATTTGTGGTTAACAGGGTCTAAATAAATAGGATCTGATTTTTGGATAAGTCCAGTTTCGTCTTCAGTAATAAATGTCAAAGAGTTAGAGTTGGTTACAAAATCTTCAAGACTATGATTATTGTAATTGTTTTTAAATTTTTGAAACTGATACTTTTTAAGATAGGACATTAGGTTTTTATAAGATCTATATTCCTTCGAAGAAATTACTTTTTGTTTTTTTAAAGCTCTTAGTTTTCTTATGAAAGTAGTATCTGGATCAGTTTCACGAATTATAATTTCATCTTTTGAATTAGAAGCTGCATTGTACTGGTTCATGTAATAATCTCTGATACTTGTAAGATAATTATGAAGCGCTAAGTAATCTTTTTTCTCCATATTGTTGTTTTTAATTGTCAACAGGAGCTTTTCTACATCTTCATCACTGTAAAGATCTGATGAATTGAAGTTTTTTATTTCTTTTCTAACTTCATTAATTATAATTTGTCCATCTCTTTTAATTTTATCTAATTCTGTGTGTAGAGGATTTTCTTTCTGAGTTATTCTATAGAAATTAGTTAGTTTAGAATCTAGATTACTTTCCCATTGGTCTTTTTTCCAATTAGCAAAAGACATTTTTTTATCAAATTCAAAAAACCGCTTTTCATACTCGTTGTCTTTGAACTGAACAACGGTCAGTGCCTCATAAGCCCATCTAGATGCCATTACATTTCCAATAGCTGGAACTTCAGATTTTGAAGAAAAATAGGGGTGAAGCTTGTCAAAAGGAACAATAATACCACTGAATAAAAGCTGTGGAATAATACAAATTGGAATTAATATATAAATGACTTTTACAGAGTTAAAACTGGCTGAGATATTTAAGCCAAGTAAATTGGCAAAACAGGAAGTTGAGAAAAGAATCATCCAATGCGCGAAGAATAATCCATGAATTCCTAGAATAAAATTCCCTACTAATACGTAAAATATTGTTTGAATTGCTGAGATTAAGAACATGATTCCAATTTTTGAAAACAAGTAACTGCCTTTGCTTAGATTCAGAAACTTTTCTCTTTGAAGTATTTTTAAATTGCCTATGATTTCCTCCGAACTTGTAGTAAGTCCTATAAATAAAGCAACTATTACAGAGATAAAGAGATATTGAGGCAGATTGTCGCTATTGTAGAAAGTATACTCTAATTCATGTTTTAAATAATTAGTTTCTAAATACTTCATGAAAAATGCTAGAATACCTGCAAGTAAAGGAGCCTCAAAAAGGGTAATAATCATATACTGGGTATTGGTCAATTTCGACTTTACATCCCTTATAAAAAAGATTCCAAATTGTTTCAAAAGACTTGGTATTTTAAAAATACTTTCTGGAATTTTTTGTTTTTTATTTTCGTTGGGTTTAGGATCAATTAGTTTTTTATAATGTTCGTTCCATTCTACAGGAGAGACTTTTCTATTTCCAGTAAGTTCCCCATATTCATCTACCACCTTCATATCGATGATATTAAAAATCTGTTCTGGATTTACATTTCCACAAGTTTCACATTCGCTTTCATCTGCATTTACATGGTTTATTAATTTCTTGAAATAAACTACTGCATCTACAGGATCTCCTTTATAAATTGGATATCCACCAACATCAAGAATAATCAATTGGTCAAACATTTTATAAATTTCTGAAGATGGCTGATGAATAACTACAAAAATTAATTTTCCTTTAAGAGCTAGTATCTTTAATAAATCCATTATAATTTCCGAATCGTTAGAAGAAAGTCCAGAAGTTGGTTCATCAACAAATAGTATCGATGGTTCTCTAATTAGCTCTAGGGCAATATTTAGTCTTTTTCTTTGACCACCTGAAATTGTCTTAGAAAGAGGATTACCTACTTTTAAATCCTTGGCCTCAAAAAGTCCAATTGACACAAGAACCTCATTCACTAATTCTACTAATTTATCATCCTCATAATTTCCAAAACAGAGCTTTCCATTATAATATAAATTCTCAAAAACTGAAAGCTCCTCAATTAATAAATCGTCTTGGGGAACAAATCCAATAACGCCCTCTAAAAGTTTAGGACTTTCGTAGAGTCCAATTCCGTTAATTTTAATTTCTCCACTTGATGGAGGATAGTTACCGTTAAGTACATTTAATAAGGTAGATTTTCCTGAACCTGATCCACCCATGATTCCAACAAGTCTTCCAGATTCTTCTTTGAAAGTAAAATCGTATAAGCCTTTTTTACCTGAAGAGAATTCATATTCTATATTATTAGCAGTAAATTCTATCTTTTCATCACTAGTTTCTAAAAGAAATTGGGCTATAATATCGCTGTAATAAATTGGTGCAATTTTGCTGTTCTTAATCGAGGATCCTTGTCTTATAACCTTTACAATATTTGGAGAAATCGATTGTCCGTTTAAAAATAATTCTTGATTTCCAAAGTAACGGATAAAATAGGTTTTTACTGAAGATACTCTAAGAACTGAAATACTTCCTTTGATTCCTTCGGCATATAGTTTCTTACCTTCTTTTTCATCGTTGTCTAATTTTGAATTTATAGTAAGATGATTGTCGTGATTTGCTAACTTATTTGCAGATGATTCTGCAAATTGTAATATTTGTTGGTACTCTTCATTGGAAATATTAAAAGTGTCTGCTACTGTTTCTGCAAATGCCAATTCTTTTTCTGTATGCAAATCATCAGCAAAAATAAACTCTAAGATTCTTATCAAAACAATTACTTTTTGTCTTTGTTCTAATTCTTCATTTATTTGAGTACATATTCTAAGTACTTTAACAGAGTTTACAGAAGTTCTTTTTTTCTTACTGTCTTTAGCTCTTTTAGTTCCGTGTCTTTCTTTAATGAATTCGTCAAATATCTTTAGGTATTTAACAACAAGTTCGGATGTTAAATCTTGTTTTAGTAAGATTTCAACAATGTTTTTAGATGAGTCTGCAGCAACAATTTCATCTGATTCTTCTATTACATCAATTTTTGCCACAATAGCAAAAAGTTGCATAAGAGCTTTAAGAATTCTTTCACTCATTTAAATACTTTTAAAATGAATATACCAAAAAATTAAACTTGTTTTTTTATTTTTCACAAAGATTCAAAATTTGAGTACCTTATTTGTATAAAATTTATTTTCCTTTACAAATATATAACTCTTCAGTCTTCAAAATAAAGAATGTCACAGCAATTAAATAATAAAGAAATAATCAATTTTATAGATGTAATCATTCCTATTGCTGTACCAAAACTTTTGTCTTATCATTTAAAAGTCGGAATGAGATTAAACATCGGTCAGCGAGTGTTGGTTAATGTTGGAAGAAAGAAACAGTATTCTGCAATAGTATTTAGAGTTCACCAACAAAAGCCATCTTACAAAACAAAGGAAGTTTTAGAAGTTTTAGATAATGAGCCAATTGTAAATTTAAAACAGCTTGAACTTTGGGCATGGATTTCTAGATATTACATGACTACATTGGGCGAGGTTATGATAGCAGGCCTTCCAAATAGTCTCAAGCTAAATAGCGAGTCCATGTATTTGCCCTCATTAAATAAATATACGGATAAGGAATTATCAGATTTAAAACCAAGTGAGCAAAAGATTGTAGATGCCTTAGAACATAACCAGCAAATGAATTTGAAAGAAATTTCAGACTTATTGCAAATAAAATATCCCCATGTTTATATAAAAAACTTATTGAACTTAGGATGGATTAAAGATTATGAAGCTCACCAAGAAAAATACCGAATAAAAACAATACAAAAAATAAATCTTCATTCCAGTTTAAAAAAAGATGAAAGGCTTTTAGAGGATGCTTTTAATAAACTTTCTAAAGCACCTAAACAAGAAGAGTTGCTTCTAAAATTCTTACAGTTAAACCAGGACTTGTCGGGTAAATCGGTGATAAAAAAGAAACTTTTGAGTGATTCTAATTTGTCAGCTTCAGTTTTAAAGGGATTGGTAGATAAAAATATTTTAGAAATCGAAAATATTGAAGATAGCAGGATAAAAGATGTTTCTAATATTTCAAAAAAAATGCCTAATCTTTCGAATTTCCAATCCATAGCATTAAAAAAAATTGACAACTATTTTAAAAATGGAACTAGTTTATTACTTCATGGAGTTACAGGAAGTGGGAAAACTGAAATTTATATCCAGCTAATTGCTCAGCAGTTAAAAAAGAACAAGAAAATATTGTATTTACTACCAGAGATAGCTATTACAACTCAAATTATCCAACGTTTGCAATCTTTTTTTGGAAACAGAGTTGGTGTTTACCACTCAAGGTTCAGTCTTGCAGAGCGTACAGAACTGTGGTACTCAATGATGAATGAAAAACTACATCAATACGATATAATTTTAGGCGCAAGATCTGCTATATTTCTTCCTTTTAAAGATTTGGGGTTAATTATTGTCGATGAGGAGCACGAGACTTCTTATAAGCAGATAGATCCTTCTCCAAGGTATAATGCTAGAGATGTGGCTTCAAAAATGGCTCAAATACACAATTCAAAATTATTATTGGGGTCTGCAACTCCAAGTATGGAAATGATGGAGCTAGTAGAACAAAAAAAGATTGGTTATGTGGTTTTAGATAAGAGATACCATGATGTTTCTATGCCAGAAATACAGTGTGCAGATTTAAAAGTTGCTCATAAAAAGAAAAAGATGCGAGGAATATTTACTCCTTTGCTTTTGGATGCAATTCAGGATACGCTACGAGAAAATAAACAAGTTATTTTATTTCAAAATAGGAGAGGGTATGCTCCAAGAGAAATGTGTATGGTTTGTAGCTGGACACCAATGTGTAAAAAGTGTGATGTAAGTTTAACTGTACACAAATATAATCCTGTAATGAAATGTCATTACTGCGGATACACCACCAAACGAGTAGAAAATTGTGGTGCTTGTGGTTCATCAAAAATGTCAAAATTAGGAATAGGAACTCAAAAGATTGAAGAAGAGCTTTTTAAGCATTTAGGTAAAGAAATACGAGTAAAAAGAATGGACTGGGATACAACTAGAAAAAAGACCTCTTTTCAGAATATTATTGACCAGTTTGAACAAAAAGAAATTGATATTTTGGTAGGTACCCAAATGGTTAGTAAGGGTTTAGACTTTGATCATGTTGGCTTGGTAGGAGTAATGCAGGCAGATGATTTGTTGCATTATCCTGATTTTAGAGCATATGAGCGTTGTTTTCAACTTCTAACCCAGGTAAGTGGCAGAAGCGGAAGAAAAAATGAAAGAGGAAAAGTGATTTTACAGACTTTTGATCCTTACCATTGGGTAATTAAAAAGGTAATGGAATACGATTTTAAATCTCTTTATAAACAGGAATTAGCAGACCGTAAGCATTTTAAATATCCACCATATTTTAAGTTAATTAAACTAGTTCTAACCCATAAAAATTCTAGTTATTTAGTAGTGGGCGCTAACAACCTAGCTATTGAACTCAAAAAAAGACTAGGTGAGAGGGTGCTAGGTCCAGAATTTACCATTATTCCAAGGATAAATAATTACTACAACCAACAAATATTACTTAAGCTAGAGAATGCTTTGTCTTTAAGTAAGGTAAAGGAGTTTATTCAGCTAAGTATAAATGGTTGGTCAAAAAAAGATATTAATAAATCTATCAGGGTAAAAGTGGATGTAGATCCTATGTAGATTTTTGAAAAACTCTAAGAGTAGGATTTTCTCCCCACTTATTTCTTTCAGGCATAGTGTCTCTACAGAAAAGAGCCAATAGCCATATAATTCCAATAATAGGAATAATAATAAATAAAATAGTCCAACCACTTTTACCTACGTCGTGAAGTCTTCTAACGCTTACAGAAAGTGATGGAATAAAAATAAAAATAGAATATAGTGCCGTTAAAACACCAATATTGCCTGCAAATTTAAAATCAACTGAGCTGTCAATTATAGTAAATAGTAAACTTATAAGAACAGAAAAAAGATTAAAAAGCCAAAACTCTTTTATTGTAGATCTAGTTTTAAAATCTCCATATTGTTTTAAAACCTTAATATAAATTTGAATCATTAACTAAATATATATTGTATATATTATGAATATATGAATTTAATCGATAACTGCTGTTTTATATTAAGTAATAGTAATTTAAATCAGATAAATTGAACAAATCAATTTTATCATATGTTAAAAACATTAACCTCTATAAATAGTATATTTACAATTAAATACTTGTTCTAGCTTAGTTCTTTTTCTTAAAATAATTTAGGGTATTGGATTTTTGGTATTTTAATCCTTTAGCCCTACAATTTTAATTATGAATAAATTATTATTATTTATTTTTTCTATAGCATATACAATAAGTATAAATGCATCTCACGTCCCTGGTGGAAATATTTCTTATAAATGTATTTCTCCAAATACTTATGAAATTACACTCACAGTGTATGAAGACTGTGGAACAGCTTTTATTTCTTCATCTCCTGAGTCTATTAATGTTAGCAACTCATGTGGAATTCCATTTTCTAATAGCATAAGCTTACCAAATTTTGTCTATCAACAGGAAGTATCACAATTATGTGATTTACTTTTACCCCAAAGTGAATGTAACGGTGGGGTTTTTCCAGGAGTTTATAAACACGTATGGAAAGGGATAGTGACCCTGCCCAGTGGCTGTGATAGTTGGGTTTTTTCGTACGAAGATTGTTGTAGAAATTCCTCTCAGAATCTTAGTGGAACAGGCAATGATTATTACTTTGAAACGATTTTAAATAGCAATACCTCACCATGTAATAATTCCCCGGTTATTTCAGGCTCTCCAATACCTTACAGTTGTATAAATCAACCTGTGATTTATAATTTTGGAGTTTTTGAACCAGACGGTGATTCACTATTTTATTCATTGGTGAATGCACTAGAAGATCCTGGACTTTCAGTACCATACCAATTTGGTTATTCTGGCTCAAGTCCTATTAATGGAATAAGTATAAATTCAAGCACTGGTGAAATTACATTTACTCCAACTATTCAAGGTAATTTTGTTGTAGTTGTACTTATTGAAGAATTTGACTCTAATGGAAATTTAGTTGGTTCAATAATGCAAGATTTTA
>JADHMB010000064.1 GCA_016780365.1 Flavobacteriales bacterium | reverse complement strand
TTATTAGTCAAGTGTTTTTTTTATTATCCAAAATATTGTCTTTTTTGATAGATCCTTTCTTCTGGATTGTAGTTTTTTTATTAGCCTCTCTACTTCACAAAAGAAAATACTTAAGAAGAAGATTCTTAACCTTGGGGCTATTATTTTTAATCCTATTTAGTAACCCTTTTATCTATAAGTTCATAAACGACTTATGGACTGTTAAGTATGTTGATTTAAAGGAAAAATACGATTATGGCATTCTTCTAGGTGGAATGATAGATATTGAATCTACACCAGAAAATATTTTATTTTTGAAAAACAACGATAGATTGCTAAATACAATAGAATTATTTTCCGAAAAAAAAATAAAAAAAATTCTTATTTCTGGTGCTTCCGGAAGTTTAAATTCTGAACTTAAAGAAGCTGAAATATTAAAAAAATACTTGGTTAAAATTGGCATTCCTGACAGTTGTGTTTTAGTAGAAAACTTATCGAAAAATACTTATGAAAATGCTATTTATTGCAATAAAAAATTGACTCAAATTCATACAAGTAAAATAATTAATTGTCTGATTATCACCTCAGATTACCATACAAGGAGGTCTTTGGCCTGTTTTAAAAAAACCAATCTTAATGCATATCCTTATGTGAAAAAACCCACCATAAAACACTTTGATTTAGAATATATAATAGTTCCACAATCTTCTGCTTTATTTAGTTGGAAAATACTACTACATGAAATGGTAGGATACTTTACTTATAAGTTGTTAAACTACATATAACTATAGTTATTCAAAAGAGGTATTTTGGTATTTAATAGTTTGTTGATGTTTGGAATTAATTCATTGTAAAAAAATAGAATTCTTTCTCTTTTCTCCCCTGGTTGATGAACATAAAACCAAATATTTTCAATTCCTAGATTAACTAATTCTGAAATTTTTTCCGTCCAAAGTTCTATTCTTGTCAAATCACTAGGGTGATTGAAATCCCCTACATATCTTATAAAAAGATGTTTATTGGTTAAATTAAAATGCAAAACATCTCTTCTACCAGGTGTATCGGTAATAACAGGGATAATATTTTTATTATAAAACAGTTCTTGCCATTCTTCTCTTACACTATCTTCGAACCAAGATGGGTTTCTAAATTCAATTGCCAAAGGCGCATCAATGGGCCAAAAATTAATAAAACTTTCGAGCTCTTTAAATTGAGAAGACTTAAAATATTTTGCCATAACTGCAAAATTTATACCTGATTTATCTCCTAATTGATCTACGGCAGAAATAAATTCTTCGGTTTTTATTTTAGCTGTGTAATCGTTAATATCTTTTCTATGGGTTACCACTTGAGGAATTTTCATAGAAAACTTAAAATCGTCTCCTACACTATTGACCCATCTATCAATTATATGCTTTTTAGGAGTTCCATATCTAGTAGAATTAACTTCAATACTGTTAAATTGATTGGCATATTCATTTAGAAATTTTTTTGCTGGAGTATTCTTTGGATAAACAATGCCTTTGTATTTAACATCAGACCATCCAGGAGCTCCAAAATAAAATTTAAGATTGTTGTCTTTTCTTAGACTTGATAAATTTGTTTTAGTAATTTTGTCCAAAGTAGGTAAAGAAAAATCTACTAGATCCAAATCATCAACTTGTCCGAATTTCATTTAATTAAAATTTAATTCAAATTTAGCAATAGACTTTAATAAATTATACAACAGCATGAAAAAAGTAACTCTTAAACCAGCCAAAGAAAAGTCGCTATTAAGAAAACATCCTTGGGTCTTTTCTGGAGCTATTAAGAATGTTGAAAAGGACACTAAAGATGGTAGCATCGTTGAGATATTTTCAAATAAAGAAAATTACTTGGCTACTGGGCATTATAATGAAGGAAATATCAGTGTTAGAATTTTTGAGTTTGACAGACAAGAAATTAATGAAGAATATTGGAAAAAGAAAATTAAAAAAGCATACGACCAAAGAAAAAATACTATTGAAATTAGCTCTAATAATAATGTTTATAGATTGGTTCACGCGGAAGGAGACCAAATGCCTGGTTTCATATGTGATATTTATAACAAAGTTGCTATTTTCCAATTTCACTCAATTGGAATGTGGAAACATAAAGAAGTTTTCACTAAAATAGTTCTTGAGTTATTGCCTTTAGATATTATTTACGATAAAAGTGAGAAAACACTTCCAAAGATTTATATAGAAGAATTTAAAATTAAAAACTCTTATCTATTTCAAAAAAAGAAAATATCTAATACCAAAGTAATAGAAAATGGAAATGAATTTTTGATAGACTGGGAAAATGGTCAAAAAACAGGCTTTTTTATAGACCAAAGAGAAAATCGTCAATACCTTGGCGAATTAGCTAAAAACAAAAAGATTTTAAATACATTTTGTTATTCTGGTGGATTTTCAATTTATGCCTTAAACAATGGTGCCAAAGAAGTCCATTCTTTAGACAGTTCTCAAAAAGCAATTGATTTATTGGAAGATAACCTAAGTTTTGTCGCAGATTTTAGTGATAATCATAGATCTATTATTGATGATGCTAAAGAGTATATGAAAAATCTTGATGATCAATACGATATTATTGTCCTTGACCCTCCAGCATTTGCAAAACATATGAAAGTCAAGCACAAAGCTCTTCAAGGCTATAAAAGACTTAACACAAGAGCTATTGAACAAATAAAACCAAACGGAATTCTTTTCACTTTTTCATGTTCTCAAGTTATTGACAATAACCTATTTAGACATATGGTTTTATCTTCTGCAATTGCAGCGGGAAGAAACGTTAGCATTTTAAAGCAGATGCATCAGCCAGCAGATCATCCTATAAATATTTTCCACCCAGAAAGCGAATACCTAAAAGGGTTGGTTTTAAAAGTTGAATAATATGAGAATAGTTTTCATGGGAACCCCAAAATTTGCAGTTAAAACTCTGGATGCTATTTTGAATAGTAAGCATGAAATAGTAGGTGTAGTTACCTCCACAGATAAACCTGCTGGAAGAGGAAGAAAAATACAACAATCGGATGTTAAACAATATGCAACTAAAAATAATATTAGATTGTTTCAACCTGAAAAATTAAAAAACGAAAAATTCATTGACCAGCTTAAAGCGTTAAATCCAGATTTATTTATTGTAGTTGCTTTTAGAATGTTGCCTAAAATAATCTGGGAAATTCCTAAAAAAGGAACTATAAATCTTCATGGTTCTGTACTTCCAAATTACAGAGGAGCTGCTCCAATTAATTGGGCTATTATAAATGGTGAAAAAGAATCTGGTGTAACTACATTTTTTATTAATGATAAAATAGATACTGGAGATGTGTTATTAATTGAAAAAACCGAAATTAAAGATGGACAAACAGCAGGTGAACTCCACGATAAACTTATGGAAATTGGTTCTAAGCTAATAATTAGAACAATCTCAGAAATTGAGAGTGGAACTTTAAAATCTAAAAAACAAATAATTTCAGAATCGCAAAAAACAGCTCCCAAGCTAAATAGAAACAACACTAGAATTAATTGGTTGAAAGACGATTTAACAATAAAACAATTTATTCTTGGTCTTAGCCCCTACCCTGGAGCATGGACATTATTGTCCAATAATGGTAGAGAATTAAACTTTAAAATTTTTAATGTAAGAACAAGCAATTTAAAAGTTCCTAAAAAAACAATTTTATTAAAAGAGAATAAACTTTATATAGGAACTAATACCAATGCTTTAGAATTGTTAGAAATTCAATTGGAGGGAAAGAAAAAAATGCATGCAAATGATTTCATAAAGGGAAATAAAAATATTGACCAATCCATCCTTTTATGAGACTCACTACCATTTTAGGTTTATTACTTATTCCCTTGCTATTTATATCTCAGGATATTGTTTCTTCTATTGATCAGATTCTGCCTGATAAAGAGTTTGAAAATATTCATGTAAAGAAAATTTCTAGTGATTCTTCTTCTTCCACTTTTGCAATATGGATCAAACAAAAAGTTAAACTTCACAAACATGTTTATCATACTGAAAATGTATTGATTGATAAGGGTTTTGGAGAATTTCAAATAAACGATTCTATATATAAAGTTGCTGCAGGAGATTGGATCGTTATACCAAAGAACACTTGGCATGGTGTGGTTGTAAACTCAAAGTCAATAATGAAAGTAATTTCTGTGCAGTCTCCAGAATACTTTGGAAAAGATAGAATTTTTAAAGATTGATATTTTTTTTAAATTTAGAATATGGTAAAAAATAATTTTAGTTATTCTGTTTCTGTAGATTGTGTGATATTTGGTTACGATCAAGACTCACTAAAAGTCCTATTAATTAAAAGAGGTGTAGATCCATACGTTGATTATTGGGCATTACCAGGCGATTTAGTTCATCCCAATGAGAATACAGAAGAAGCTGTCGATAGAGTTTTAAAAGATATGACTGGATTACAAGATATATTCACAGAACAAGTAAAGACATTTGGAGACATAGGAAGACATCCTTTAGGAAGAGTTTTTACTATTTCTCATTACAGTTTACTTAGAATTAAGGAATATGAATTATCTCCAACTAATAAGAACAATAGTCCTTCGGCATTTGCATCTGAAGCAAAATGGCATAATGTGAATAGAATTGGGGAATTAGCTTTCGATCACAATAAAATACTAGCTGCATGTAAAGAAAAATTGGTAAACCATGTAAAATCTAAGCCTGTAGGATTTGAACTTTTACCTAACAAGTTCACTCTTTCTGAACTTCAAAACCTGTACGAATCTATATTAGAGAAGAAATTTGACAAAAGAAATTTTAGAAAAAAGATAAATTCCATGAAATTATTAACGGATACTGGGAGCACACAGAAAAGTGTATCTCATAGGCCAGCAAAATTATTTAGTTTCAATAAGGTTAAATATGAGATTCTTAAAAAGACAGGATTTGACTTTGAGATTTAACTAAAATAATTCTTGAGCTGCAAAAGCAGCCATATTAACTTGCTGATGTCCAACATTGGGAACCTCTTTCTTTATCCAATTTGAATTAAAATTCATAGTTTGCGCTATAGAATCACTTTTTAAAATAAAATATTGTCCTCGAGAAAGTCTGTGATTTCCTTGTAAATTTGCGCCATCTGTTGTATTAAGGAAAGGATCATTTGGATTATTATCATTTTGCCCTAAATGAATCTCTAAATTTTTCAAAAAAGAACTTTCTAAATCATTTGAATTTATAGAAGTACCTTTTAATCCGTATGGAAAAGAGATGCTAGTATCTGGCAAGGTATACCATCCTGCGTTAGCTGAAACAGCTTTATTAATTCTTGAATTTGGTTTGAACTGAACATAGCGATGTACAAATTGAGCGCCTGCAGAATGTCCAAACATATTATATTGATTTCCAATGTAATCTAAATCATTTTTAATCCTATCAAAAACAGGTTCTATTAAAGAAAAAGTCCATATATCCTCATTGGTAAAATTATTATTGAAATCTCTTACATATCCAAGTTGGTAAGAAGTACTATTAGGATAGTAATAATCAGAGAATTCAAAAGAGAAAACCATAATTGAATATTGTTCAGCTAAAGGAATCCAAGTTTCCAAGTAATCGTCTGCATTCCTGTTCATTCCCGGAAAGATAAAAAGTATAGGTGCATTGGTTCTATCTACGGATGTTGGTAAATAAAAATGAATATTAAATGGTTTATCTGCTAGAGGTTGGTAATCATTAAATTCAAAAACTCCATGATTATTATCATCAAATAAATTTGTAGTAGATGAACCATCTTCATCGGGAACTTTCCTACAACTAGAAAGGACAATTATAATCGAGAGAAATATGTATTTAAGAACTTTCACTTTCGTGAAATTAATGATTATATTTGGTTTAAAGTTTTAAAATGAAATCTAAATTATTTTATAAAATTCTCCATATTACTTTTTTTACTATTCTGCTATGTACTGTAAATATTCGATGTGCAAAAACAGAAGATGTTGTGCTTGTAGATAATACAAATGATTCAACAAGTACAATAGACACTATTTATTATGGCTTTGTTTTAAACGAAGTACTATATGATCCACCAAGTGGGAGTCCTGGAGATGCTAATGGAGATGGAATAAGAGATGCTAATGACGATGAATTTGTGGAATTAATAAATAGTTCTGCTAATAGTCTAGATATTAGCGGATATAAGCTATATGACGCAGATAGGCTGTCAATTAATACCGCCAATCATGAATTCCCTGCAAATACTATTTTAAATCCTGGACAAGCAGTAGTTGTTTTTGGTGGTGGAACACCAACAGGAAACTTTGGTGGCTCTTTGGTTTTTGCAGCTTCTGGCCAAGTTTTAAATCTAAATAATTCTGGGGATGTTCTTACAGTTAAAAATAACAACGATAGTGTTCTATTTAGTTTTGATGTCACTTCACTTTCCAATAACCCAAATGAATCTTATACTAGATTTCCAGATCTTTATGGAAATTTCACCCAACACGATAGTGCAAGTACAGGAATATTATATTCCCCAGGAACAAGAGTAGATGGAACTGATTTTTAGATCATATATCGCATTATTTCTTGTATTAGTTTCTTCTAGTGTTTATTCTTCTACTAACAATCAAGCTTTAAGCAGTGACTCTATTAAAACCAAAAAGGTTTTAATGATTGGCAATAGTTTTACTTTTTATTGGAACTTACCTCAGGTAATTGAGTGCATGTTTCAAGAGAGGAATGAAAACATAACAGTTGATCAAAGAACAATTGGAGGAAGTAATTTAGCTAAGCATTGGATGCTTAATAAAAAAGAAGATTATTCTATTGAAAAGTATGAATATTTAGTTTTAAATGACCACAGTACAAACCCACTTACAAACGTAGATGCTTGTGGAAAGTATATTAGAAAATTTGTGAAATTAGCCAAAGAAAATAATTCTATTCCACTTATATACGGCACTTGGGAATATCCATATTTAAAAGATATTTCAAAAAATAAAAAATCAAATACAATGGAAATTCTTGATTCCATTTCAAGATTAAATCAAGCAATTTATGTTCCAGTTGGGAATGCATTTAAATACCTAGAGGAAAGTTATCCTGAAATTAACTTATATATGGACGATAACAAACATCCTTCTCCAAACGCAACCTATCTTGCTGCTTGTGTTTTTTATGCAATGATAACTGGTGAAAACCCAATAGGATTACCTAGAAGATTTGAAGGTGAAAATATAGATGGTAAAAAAATATTTTATATAATAACTGAGAAAAATATTGCTCCAACCATTCAAAAAGTTGCTAATTTAATAACTGAAGATTTAAGATAACTCCTAAAAAATAACTTGTAATAGACATTCAATATTAAGTCTATTTATTGAAGTATTATTTGGGAAATTTATATAATTAGCCATAAGCTGTGTTTTAACTGCTCTGTTAGAGAAATATTTGGTAATTCCTGCCCCCATAGAATCGTAATTTTGTAAAATAGAATAAGTTTCTTCAAACTCATAGTAAGATCTTCCATATTTTAAATCCAATGACCAATCACTGTTAAATAAATAACCTCCTTGAAGATTGAATGCATTTCCCAAGACTAAATATTGACTAATTTGGGTTGGTTCTAGGAGCGATGATCCAGAGGAGTTTAAAGAACTTCCTTGTAAATTATAAGCAGCCGTATTTACATATTCAAATAGAAGATTTAGTCCTCTATACTTTATTAAAATATCAACATAGTTTTTTAAATAATTAGGTAGTTTTCTTTCTCCTAATGAATCATAGAACATAAAAGTATCGTCATCTAAATAACTATCGTTATAATGCCCCTCTCCTAACTTATGACTTGAACCAATATTAAGACTAGAAGCACCACCAATTAATACTTTTACATTCTTTTCTTTTAAAACATCATGGCCTACTAATTCATTATTAGTTTTAAAAAAACCTAGTGGATAAATATTCATTCTTCCACCATATTTAAAACCACCTTGATCGTTGTCAATTGAATTTTCACCAAAAGAATTTGTACCATCTCCGCTAGTCACTGCTAAAGAAGGTTTTAAACCAATATTACCTAATAAAAACTCTCCTTCTAAAAACAAACCAAACTCTCTACCTAGTTCTGTAAAATTTTGAGACAAATAATTTCTAGAAGCAAACTGTAAATCATATTCCATTATCTGCATCGAGAGATTGTTAAATGGAGACATCTTTTGACCAAAGAAAATACTTAAATTCTTATTTGGATGATAACCAATCCAAGCGTCTAACAAGGGAAAAGATTCACTGAAATTTGTTTGGATTAGGAATGAAAACTGACCATTATTTAAAGATCCACTTAAATTAAAATAAGATCTTTTAATTCCAAAGTAATTTAAACTTTCAGAAAGTGAATCATTTAAACTTGTATTTAAAAAACGAGATTGTGCCATTCCCCCTATTTTAAATATATGGGTGCTATCGTCAAAATTGAATTCGACACCCGAACCTAGTTGGTATTTATAACTATTGTTTTTTTCATAGCTAGATTCGTTCAGAAACTGAGCTTCCTGAGAAATAAAGTTTAATGGAAATAAGGAAGATAAAAAGAAGGCTACTATTGTCTTTTTCATAATTTTTTATTTAAAGTATATCGATGAATTTTTTGAATATCACTAGGATTAATAACATTAAATCTTAAAAAACCTGATAGCATTTCTGGCTCCAGTGTTTCCACAGCTATATTTGATTTTTCTTGATTCATTGGAATAATAAAAGTTCCTTTTTCTAAAACTTTTTGTTCTTTAACTATGTTTGTAGAAACAATATTTTCATAAAAGCCTTGAAATTTAGCTGGAGATTTTTTTTCAGAAATAATTTGGTAAGATTCTATTTCAAATAATTCGTCAAATTTTAAAGTGTCAATATCCAATCCCAAAATATTTAATTTATCAGTAACTATACTTAAATCTTTCTCTATAAAGTAATAAAATGGACGTTTTCTTGTAATTTCATTTGTACATTTTAGTCCATTATTTAGGACAATATTAACTGGAATAACATCAAGATTATATACATCTATCATATCTAGATTATAGTTAGATTTCTCTTTTTTATATTTAATGGTAATTTCTTCTGGAAATTTATTACAATCCTCTAAAGTTGATTTAATATAATTCGAATTGTCAACTGAGGTGTTTAAAAAGGAATAAGCCAATAAATAACTTGTATAAATACGTCTTTTGAAGGATGTTCTATTTAATCCAACTCCTCTTATTTCCATAAGCATAGAAATAGAATTTCCTAAAGCAAATGAAGTAGCGCTTGACCTTGGACTTACTGAACCTAAATTGAAATAAATTTTATTGTTCTTATGTTTAGATGATAAATAGTTATGGTATCTTAAACCATTGTTATCTAATTTTAATTTTGCTGGGGGTAAATAAGTGTTCTCAACTACTGATTTTATTCTAGGACAAACATTTAAATTACCAGAATATAAAAACATACAATCGTACATTGAAGTAGTGCCATATTCACCAAAATTTACAAAATCAACTCTATAAGGTTTATACTCGTGGAAATCGACCATTAAATCCGGAGAAAAATCACTTATAGATTGCTTAATTGCAATGGTTTCTTGATTGGTTAATTTCGTATGATCTCTGTTTAAATCTTGACCATTTGAAGCATATCTACTTTGCTTTTCATATCCATCTATATTTGCCATGGGTATGACAGCAATATTTAATTTACTGGTTAAATCTTTTAAGGAATCAACTTCCAATAAATTATGGATAAGTAGTAATAATGATTCTGTACTAGCAGGTTCATTACCATGTAATCCTCCCATAAAACAAACCTTAAAATTATCTACTTTATTTTCACCTAAATACACCATGGGAATTTGCTTCTCTTTTTGAGATTTTCCAATATATTCATAGGATACTTTATTAGGATATTTTTTACATAATTCGTCTAAGAAATACATCATTTCTGAATACTTTGTAAATCCCTTTTTCTTATTAAAAGCAGGGGTAGGAACTTCAATATCAAAATCTGGGAAATATTTTTCGGATATCTTTTTAGAATCCTGAGTATGTATAATACTAAAGAAAATAAAAGAGAAAATTATAAAAG
>JADHMB010000063.1 GCA_016780365.1 Flavobacteriales bacterium | reverse complement strand
CAATTCCTGTATGAAGTCGTTTTCTTTTCGCTTCTTTTAATGCCATAGCAGCAGTATCAATGTCCATTACAACTGCTCTACTTAGTCCGCATATTATGGATTCTTTTACATTTTTTGATATTTCAGAAACTGAGTTGAAGTCAACAGGACTTGAAACGGGGAAACCAGCCTCAATAACATCTACCCCAAGACTTTCCAGATCTTTGGCAATTTCTACTTTTTCTTCTGTGTTTAATTGACACCCTGGAACTTGTTCACCGTCTCTTAAAGTTGTGTCAAAAACATGTATTTTAGTATTATCCATATATTCCAAATATAGAGCAAAGTAGGTGTACTAAATACAATAACCTATTGTAGTTATTACCTCTTAGATGTTGATATCAGCTATTTTTTGAAAAACCTCTCATCGCTAATACCTTTATCGTCAATAAAGATATCGGCACCAAACTTAACACCAGTTCTTAGGGTATGGAATTTAACGCCCCAAGATTTTAATTGTTCCATAGTAAAGAAAAAATAGTTCTTTCCACTTACACATCCTCTTGCAGTGTCAATAAGAATGGTATGTCCCTGATCATAGAGTGTATTTACAATTTCTATTCTCTCCTTTTTTGGGGTGGAATCTTTATAATTATTGCCATCTGTATTACATAAAGTTCCATCCAAGTCAAAACAATAAACCATGATTTATATTAATTTTATTGCAAATATAAAACTATGAATTACAAGTGGTACGTTTTTTCAATTTTAGGTCTTTTACTTATTGGAACAGGTCTTTGTATATTTGGTGAAGCGCTTATTAGAAAAATTAAACAAGAGAATTTTTTTTGGTATGGAACAACAGCATTAATTATTTTTAATTCGGGAATTTGTTTTGTTGGAGAGGCAATTTTTATTAGAAGAAAAAAGACTTGACAATAGATATTATTACTTTAGCAAAATGGATATATTAGATTTTGAAAATAGCACCTACAGTGTTAACTTAAGAAAGCTAACCAGAAAGTCAAGATTAGGTTTTGGTTACAGAGATATAAAAGACATTACTATTCAAGATATTCTTATAATGAATAAGCACAAAGAGCTTATTAAAATATATTTTGGATTAGGGAAGATTAATTTTATTGACGATATTTTAGAGGAACTTGGCATAAGCGAAGACATGAGAATTCCTAAACCTGGTAAAATAGTAGACTATGATGAAAGAGACAAAGTAGTTGCTAAAGCCTTAAAAGTTGTAAAAGAAAGAAAGAAGGAAGAAGTAGCTGCATTTAGAAAGATGGCCCAAGAGATGAGAGAGCAGCAAAAGTCAGACGATTCTCAAAAATAAGCCTAATTCAAACTTATTTTTCTTAAATAAGAACCATGTTTTGTGGTAATCTTTATAAGATAAATCCCAGAAGCCAAGTCCGGAGTTCTTAAAATAAAATTTTTAGAAAATTTAATAATTTGCCCCTTCATATTAATTAACTCCAAGGATAGTAAAGTATTTAAATCCAAATTTTCAATGATTATTTCATTGTTTAAGGAATTTATTAGTACTTCAAAATTTTCATCTTCATAGTCTTTAGTGGAGTTAGCAGAAGCCCATTTGTCTTCTGCAGCTGGGCCATTCCATATGAGAGTTGCTAGATAAGGGTTGTCAATAAAAGGATTTCTATTTCCTTGTACATTGGCTATTGAATTATTTCTTGTCTCTTCAAATTCAGAAACAGGATCAGAGAAGTTCCAATTAAGAAAAACATCTGGCATGTCACCATTTGGACTAAATAACTGTGTCCCTATACCAACATTTGTTGGCTCACATTGATTGGGATATCTTAAATACATATACATAATTATTCTTGCAACATCCCCTTTCCATTCGTCTCCCGGATACCAGTTACCTTGGTTATTAGAAGATGAATTTCCATTTCCTGCATCAAACTTCTTATTGCTTCTGCTAGCATTGGTAGAATAGTCACAAGCTCTTAAATTATGAACATCTGTTCCTGCCCCAGGGAAATTAGTTATAAGATTAGGAGAGGCCAAAGACTTAGGAAAAACATGTTCTCTGTTCCAAAGCCCAAAGCACGAACTAGTGTGACAAGAAAGAGACTTAGCTCTTGTTCTGTCGTTTTCTACTGTTGCATCGTTATCGTTATATCCATAAACTAAAAGAACTTTGGAAGTGTCTGAAGAAAACCCATCTGATACTTTAATCACATCCCATGTGTCAACAGAGACAGAAGAAGTGTATTCTACTAGTGTTTGGTGGGTGGTTGATATTAAATTAGACAATTCATTTTTAAGTTGGTCACCAGTTAAATTTAGATTAATGTTTTGGTAATAAGAAGGGATTTGTCCTGTTGATACAGAGAAGCAAAAGAAAATAAATATAAATTTTAGGAAATATTTCAAAGGATAATTTTAATCAATATTACTAAATACTTTTCTTACAAGGTTTATTTGTTCTTTAAAGATTTATAATATCCTTATAATTGGCAGTATTAAAGCCACTTTCTTTCACTTTTTTAAAGGCAGCACTATTAGTATCTAGCAATGGGTTAGTATGGTTCAAATGAATAAAATTAATTTTAGATTTCTCAGAATTATTCTCCTCTTTGAAAAGGGCCATTGTCTCAACAATAAACGGATGTGGAATTTCAGAAATATTGCGATTGTTTACCTCCTTGCTATCGTAAAAAGTTCCATCTAAAAGGGCCAAATCTGCTTTCTTAATTTCTTGTTTTAAATTTTTATTCCACTTCCCCCATTTATCAATATCTGGAATAAAAAGAACTGATTTTTTTGGGCCATTGATTTTAAACCCTACCGTTTCAGAAAACTCGTCTCTGTGCGGAACCAAAAACGGAGTAATTGATAAATTATTGGAGAGTTTAATTTCTTCTTGATGGTTTATATTATTTAATTTAATATTATTTAATTTAAATAACTGACTCCATGGACCATTTTTAATTAAAAAACCTTTCATTCTAGTCATTGCAAATACAGGAACAGCCACGCTGTTATAAGATTCTTTTCCTAGATACATTAAACCTGTATAGTGTCCAATATGGGCATGGGTTAAAAAAATACCGTCAGGACTTTTTCCATGTTCAAAATCCGATGTTTTCTTTAATTCTCTACATTGAGTTATAAAATCTGGGGATGCTTCGATAAGCCAATATTTTTTTTCTAAAGGATCTACCAAGCCAAGACTAACTACTTTTCGATTTGGGTCTGGGGCTTCAAATAAGCTAATACAACAAGGTTTTTCACAACCCATGTGGGGAGACCCTGCATCTTGAATGGTTCCAAGAACTATAATATATGGGAGGTTGCCTTTTTGCGAATAAGAAAAAGAGAAAATAAATATACAGATAATTAATAATCTTGGTCCCATAGAATCAAAAGTAGATTCTACAATTTAATAATTTTATGGGTAGTAGATTTCTCTAAATGATCAATTTTAATAAAATAAGTTCCGCTTTTTAAACTTTCCCAAGAGTAATTATTTATATCCTCTTTGCAAGAAAATAATTTAATCTGCTTGCCAAGAAAAGTGTATAAATACGCACCAGAAATAGGTAAATTATCTTTAAAGAAAAAAGAAATCTCCTCTTGGTAAGGCATAGGATAAATAGATAAAGGCGAAGTTTCTTCATTGGGACTTAAACTGGCAGGACTTGCCTGGTAAACTCTTACATAGTCAACTTCCATTTTGCTAGAGTTAAAAAAAGGATCTATAGAAAACCAACTACTTCCCATAGCAATATTTAGAAGAAGATATTGGTCTTGAAAATAAGGCCAGTTTGCAATATTCTTTGGCTGTGGATTATATTCATAAAAAACTACACTATCCAAACTGAACTTTATTTCATTTTCTGTCCATTCCATTGCATAAAGATGAAAATTATTGGCAACATCTGAAGCCATAATACCGCCATGATTGATGGTATTTCCGGATGAAAAGCTGTTGTGCAATGCACTTTGAATATAATTTGGATTGTGCCCCCAGTGTTCCATAATATCTATTTCCCCACACGCAGGCCAACCTGTTGTGCCAAAAGTAGAAGCCCAAAAACCGCCATTCTCAGTTATATTTTTTCCTAAAGTCCATATTGCAGGCCAAGTGCCTTCTCCGTATGGTAATTTTGCCATTACTTCAACCCTTCCATAAGTAAATGCAAATTTTGAATTTAATCTTGCAGACGTATAGTTTTTGGTAATCCCTTGGTCTGAATAAACTTCTTTTATGGCGACAATATTTAATAATCCATTATTAACATAAGAGTTAGTTATTTCATCTGTGTAGTGTTGCTGCTCACCATTCCACCAGCTAGTTCCATTTGGCAAAAGTGTCTGATGGAACCATTTATTATCATCGATTGCACCAGACCCATTGAATTCATCGGCCCAAACTAAATTATCAAAGACAGGGTTAAATTGAGCAAAGAAGGAACCCACAGAAAAAAGTAAAAACGAAATTGTAAAAAACCTTTTAAACATTACTTTGAATTTACAACTTAAAATTAAGTAAAAAAAAAGGGAAGTATAAAACTTCCCTTAAAAATTAATGTATTTAAATGATTAGGCTTTCCCTAATATTCTAAACATTCCAGTTCCGCATGATGGACATTTACCTTTCATGGCTTTTCGTCCATTTTTCATTGTAACTTCATTAGCGTCACTAATTTCTTTTTTACTCTTACATTTTACACAATAACCTTCCATAATTATTTATTTAAATTTTAATTAAGCTAAATATAGGATTTATTTAGAGGCAGACAAAAAATATCAGAGGAAACTTAAATATCTGCCTCTCAAAAACGCCTTAATTCTTTAAATCACAACTCTTTAAATACTAATTTATAAGCGCGAGGGGTTATTAGAAATAAAAATAGATTGCACTGTAAAATCAAAATACTATTATCCCTTAAGGCCTTATTTGACTAAGTTTTTGAGCTGTAAAAAGCTAATCCAATTAATACAAATTGAATAGGCAACCTAACCCAAGACGCAAAAAAACTAGAAACACCAATTGCTTGTTGAGCATCTTCACTAAATGCCAAATATATATTGGCAGGATATACAGCTATTAACAACAATATAATTCCCCAAGAGCCATAAAATCGTGTTTTTTTAAATATAATTCCACTTCCAAATAGTATTTCTAGAACCCCACTAAAATAGACGGATTCTTTATGCAAAGGAAAACTTGGAGGCATAATTTTTAAAAAAAATGAAGTATCTATAAAATGCTGGAAACCAACCCAAACATACCCTATACCCATTAGATAAATAAAAAGAGTTTTTAATTTCATTTTCTTCTTCTCTTTCTTCTTTTAGTTTTTATCTGTTCAATAGCTAAACTCCTAAGTTCTGGGTCTTGACTTTGCAGGATAGTTATAGGTTTAAATTTAACAAGCCCATATGGAACTCCTTCTTCGATAGCTAAATTATTAGTATTAAGATGGGCCCTTGTATTATCTAGAAAAGTTTTCATTTTCTGAAAATCTTCTTTATTTGAAAAATATTTTTCGTTGTAAATAGGCCTTGCACATGGCAAGATCTGAAAATGATATTTTTCCTGTTCAATAAATTTATGAACCCATACAGGGATGTACTCTTTTCGTGAAATAAGAAGATTATTGTCAGTTTTTTTAAAAGAAAGTCTAAGCATTGCTCCTCCATCTTTGCGCTCAGCACGTTGGTTAGAAACAAAATTTCCAAGGGAAAAAACCGTTAAAAATTCTTGGTTGTTTTTTTTGCTATACTCCATTGGCTGAATTACGTGAGGATGCGAACCTATAACTATATCTACTCCTAAATCTTGAAAAAAACGATTGTATTTTTTTTGATATGAGTTAGGGAAATCTCTATATTCATATCCCCAGTGAACAAAGACTACCAATTTGTCTAGGTCTTTATTTTTAGCATTTGTTACATCTTTTTTAATTAAAACAGAGTCTACTAAATTCACATAAACAGGGTCAGAAAAAGGCAATCCGTTAGTACCATAGGTATAATTTAATAACCCAATTCTAATCCCATCTTTGGAAAGCACCAATAAATTATCCTTCTCTCTATTTTTAACATCTTTAAAGGTTCCCGTATGTAAAATATTTAAACTATCTAGCACATCTAAAGTTCTGATAACTCCCTTATTTTTTCTATCGCAGGAATGATTGTTTGCTGTTACCAAGACATCCATTCCACTATTTTTACAAGCTACAGCCAATTCATCTGGAGAGCTGAATTGAGGATAACCATTGAAAGGTTTCCCCGCAAGAGTTACTTCCAAATTTCCAATTGCAAAATCTACTGAAGAAATTATATCGTCTAACGGATTAAAAACTTCTGAATATTCATATTGTTTTTTATTTTCTTGCCATGCTGATTTTATCTGAGGACCGTGGCCCATAATGTCTCCCATAAATAGAAAGCTAATTTCTTGAGCGTTTATAGAACTAGACCATAAAAAACAAAGCAGGTATAGAAAGCTAATTTTAAATACTGAATTAAGCATCTTTGTCGTTATAGCATCTGTGGGTTTCTTCTTCAATTTGTTGAACGATTTCAAAGAGCTCATCCTTAATATTGTCAAGATCTGCCCCATTATTTACGGTAATAAATTCTTTGACTTTTTCTAATCTCAAGTTGATGGTATCTATAGTCTTGGCAGTTAGTTTCATTCTTTTCCAGCAACGAATTTTAAAGAAATAGAGTTTACACAATGTCTAGTATTTTTTTCTGTTAACTGCTCTCCAATAAAAACATGTCCTAGATGTCCTCCACATTCATTACATAAAATTTCTGTTCTTCTGCCATCGGCATCTGTTATTCTTTTAACAGCCCCTGTAATTTCATCATCAAAACTAGGCCAACCACAGTTAGATTTAAATTTGTCTTTGGAGGTGTAGAGAGGAGTTTCACACCTTCTACACAAATAAACTCCATTTTCATAATGATTGTTGTACTTTCCAGTAAATGGATATTCGGTTCCTTTGTACACAATAACCCTTTCTTCTTCTTTTGTAAGAGAATTGTACTTTTTTTCACTCATAATACTAGCGGGTTTAATATTTTCTGTCTGGCAGGCTATAATATTACTAATGATTAAAAAACCAATGGTAATAAGGGCATTATTTTTCATTTCCAATAAAATTACCAAATAATTCATCAATTTTTGTTGCGAGAATTAAATCTTTTTCAGTAATTTTTTTTTCATCGTGGGTAGTCAAGCTAATTTCAATACTACAATAAGAACTTAGAATGTCAGGATGATGGTTATGAGCATTTGCTGCATCTGCAACTAGATTAAAAAAATCAACAGCCAAATCAAAGGTTTTAAAAACAAATATTTTGTGAATTTGTTCCTCTTTTTTTTGCCAATTAAACTTTTCAGTAAGCTCCTTTAATTTAAGATAAGTCATTTTCTATTTTTTTAATGTGTTAAGGTAGTTTTCAAACTTTTTCATCACCAGTAAATGTGCTTTTGCTTGTGTAAACTTGTAGACCAACCACGGAAGCCTTGGAACAAATTCATGAATGGCTGTAATAATATAATTTCCATCTAAAATAGATCTAAATTCTAACCATCCTCTATTTGTTCTTTTCGTTAGATAGCCACCTGTGATATAAAAAAGTTGTCTGTTTTTATCGCTTCTGTTTTTTATATATTTTAATTGCAGCAGGCAAATGCCAAAAAGTTTAAATTCCAACACCTCCTTTTTTTCTTCGGCAGCAATAGTTCTATTAAATATTTTACTAAGCCAAATAGGGTAGGACTGAGCAACCCAAAGTGCAGTTTTTTTACTAGGATTAGAAATTCTTTGCACACTCCTTACCGTATTTTTATCATTAGTTTGAGCTAATCCAATTGGGGCACTTGGAATTTTAATATTTTTATCTAAAGCTCTTTGAATAGTTTCTTTAATACTGTAGTCTGGCAAATCCTTTAAAACAAGTTTTGAACTCAAGGTCATATCGTGGCGAAGACTTTCAATTAAAGGAGAAACAAAATTACTATTAGAACCGCTGAATAGTCCCACCCATAATTTTGACATTCCAAGAGAGAAAAATGGTATTGAGAAGATCCATCTTTTCTTTTTCATTTCTCTAGCTGTCATTTTTAATATGTCCATGTAGGTTACAACTTCAGACCCTCCAATTTCAATTGGATTATTATAATAATTTTCATTTCCAATTATTTGATCAATACTTTTAAGGGCTACTCTTAAATCAATTGGTTGATTTTTTGATTTTGTCCATTCTGGACAAGCCATAATTGGCAGGTTTTGAACAAGCTTGGTAACAATTCTAAATGAAGATCCACCAGGACCTATTATAATTCCTGCTCTAACCGCTGTAACTGGAGTTGTTCTAGACCCAAGCACCTGTTCTACTTCAAACCTTGATAGTAAATGTTTTGAAATATTTAAATTGTCTTTTGGTAGTATTCCCCCAACATATACAATATGCTTTAAGTTGCAATTTTGTGCAGCTCTTGAAAAATTATCTGCTAAAAGCAAATCTGTATCTTCGAAATTACTTTGATTTAATCTTGTAGATGGTTGCATAGAGTGCACTAAGTATAGTGCATAATCTACTCCCTCAAGCGCCTTATTACTACTGGATATAGAGAATAAGTCTACCATTCTCCACTCAACATCTGAATTTGAAGGATTTACTTTTTTTCTTGAAAGTGCTATTATATCATATTTGTCTTTGTAGTTTTCTATAAACCACCTTCCAATGAATCCTGTTGCGCCTGCAATTGCTAGTTTTTTTTTCTTGGACAATTTTGTTACCTAATTTTATTTCAACAATATCTGACTTTAATTTGGCAAATCATTTCCTATTCAAATATTATTTTTAAAAAATTAGCAGTATTGTTTAGTACCTTTCTTTAATGTATTTAACTATTTATATTTATTTTGGGATATGAAAAATCAAGTTAAACTTTTTTTGAAAGGTGTAAAATCTTATAGACAAGCTTTTACATTTCTAGTTAAAAACAAGTTATTATATTTTTTTCTTTTTCCAATTGCGTTTAATTTTCTGATATACTTTTCTGGACTTTCAGTCTTGAACGATTTTAGGTTGTTAACCACTCAATATTTAGAAAGCTTTTTAGAAAGTTTTGGAGCATCTGAAGATTGGTGGATTTTATTTTTAAATAAATTATTTTCTATTTCTATATGGTTGCTTTCAAAGGTTTTATTCTTCTATGTTTTCAGTTTATTTGGGGGCTACCTGACAATCATTTTTTTATCTCCCGTGTTTACCTATTTATCCGAAAAAACAGCTTCTATTCAAAAGGGAAAAACTTATAATTTTAATTTCTCTCAATTTGTTAACGATATTTTTCGAGCCATTTTAATTTCAGTTAGAAATATCCTCCTCCAACTTTCTATGGTATTTGCACTCTTTTTAATTGGATTTATCCCTGTGATTGGTTGGGGAATTTCAATTTTTGGAAATTTATTAATAGTTTCTTATTTCTATGGATTTTCTTTCTTGGATTACACCAATGAAAGAAACCAACTTTCGATAAAAGAGTCTGTTAAAATAGTAAGAAGAAAAAAAGGTCTTGCAATTGGACTTGGCTTGGTTTTTTATCTATGTTTTTTTATTCCATTATTAGGCGGGGTTATTTCCAGTTTTTTAGCAATAATTTCGGTAGTAGCAGCTACAATTTCTTTGGAAGAAACTTCTGATAATTAATTATAAGAGGGTTTTAATTATTTGAATCATAGAGTTAAATTCCTTTTCTTCATAAAGCCTTGTCAAGAAAACTATTTTTCCATTTTTATCTACAACAATATTTCTAGTAACTCCAGCTCCTTCAATAGTAAAATCTGAAAATATTTTTCCATCCGGGTCGTAAGAAATAGGATATGTAACTTTCATTTTTTCTATAAAAAGATCTACTTTTTCTTTAGGTTCTTTGGTGTCGACGCCAATTAATAGAAAATCTTCATTCTTAAATTCTTGCCAAACTTTTTCTTCTAACTCTGGCATTTCTCTCCTACAAACGCTACACCAAGACCCTGTAAACTGAATAACAACTACCTTGTTTTCCAAATTTTTATTAGTCCAAACCTCTCCATTTCTCATATTCATTTCCAAAGCAGGAAGAGGATCACCAACACTTA
>JADHMB010000062.1 GCA_016780365.1 Flavobacteriales bacterium | reverse complement strand
AAATTTACAATGTTTTGCTGATTGGGTAACCAATTGACTAACAAATCATTATTTACATGAATATATTTTATGTTTTTTTTATATTTTCCCTCTAAGTAAATAATTAAACTACCATCTAGTTTTATTTCATTACCTATAATTTTAAGTTCAGTTTTTGCGTCCTTTTGAGAAATTGAAAAATGATTGTCTAAATAGATTTTAATTTCATCAGAATTGTAATATTCTTTTTTCTCTTTGAATATAGATTTGATGGATTTATTCATTTCTTTTTTATAAACATATTCAAAATCATGGGCGATTAGTTCTATACTAATTTCTAATGCTTCATTTTCTTTGGCCATAATTTCGGTAATTGACACATATGTTTCGTGTTCTGATGGCGAAAAAAGATGGGTGAATAATATTAAAAATATGTTTAAATAAATTTGCATTTACTATAATGTTATGTGGTAAGTGTATGGATTTTTTTTAGTTTGAAAGCGTGATTTTTTGTCTTTAATTTATCAATTTTCTGATTGTCATTAAATATAAATTTATCTACGATATAAATTTTCTTAGGTTGGATCTTTTTGTCTTTTATTAAATTAATTGATTCTATTAATAAATCTATTTTTATCTTCTTTAAGGCAATTAAGATAATTTCTTCGCCAAATTTATCATTTTTAATTTTGTCTATGAAGAAATTATTGTCTCCTAAGGATTTTAAAATTTCATTTTCAACCTCTTCTGGGTTTATTTTTAGTCCTCCAGAGTTAATGATAGTATCGGTTCTATTTAAAAACAGAAACTCTTTATTACTTAAAATCTTTACTTTGTCATTGGTAACTAAATTTTCAATATCTAATTCTTTAGAATTTATAATTAATTGATTTTTATTATTTGCTCCAACTTTAACATCTTTTAGACACTTATAAGGAGTTTTATTTGTACAGTTTTTAAGATTTCTTAAAGCAATATGAGAAATTGTTTCTGTCATGCCATATGTTTGAAAGCAATTGGTAGTAAGGTTTTGAATTTTAGAGATTAAGTTTTCAGATACCAATCCTCCTCCAATTATAGCCAGTTTAATTTTCTTAAAAATATGTTTCTTCTCTAAAAGATAGTTTAATTGTAACGGAGTAAGTGCAATAAAATCAATCTCTGTGTCTAGTTGATTAATTGGATTTAAAGATGGCTTACATAACACCATTTTACTTTTGGATAAAATAGCTCTTATCAACATCATTTTCCCACCTATATATTTCATAGGTAAACAATTTAGAAGGGTAGAATTATCCTTAATATCAAAATAGCCCAATGTATTTTTTGCACTAGCTATCATTTGATTTTTATAAATATTTATCTTTTTTGGATTACCTGTAGAACCAGACGTATGGACGGTGATTTTATCCTCTCTAGATTTCCAAAACAATAACAACTTATGAATTTCCGGATCTATTGCATCCAGAACAGCTTTATCTACATTAAATATTTCTTTATAATCGGTATTTATCATTTGACTTTTTCAAAATTTGACAAATCCCATGTTTTATTTTCGTTATAAAAAATATTTTCACCTTTAATTTCTAAAGGAGATGGAATATTATTACTGAAAAGTTGTCCAGTTCCCAAACCTTGTGGGAGGGTAAGTGGATAATTTGCACAAAACTGGGCGATGGCACTTAAACCTACATTAGATTCAAGAGCAGATGTGACCCACCAATTAATATGATTTTCTTCAGCAATATTTATCCATTTTTTGGTTGCCTCAAATCCTCCAATAAGAGTGGGTTTTAAAACAAGATATTGAGGTGAAATATATTTAATAAATTCATTTTTTTCTTTTTTTAATTGTATTAATTCCTCATCTAATGCAATTGGAATTGGAGACTTTTCGCATATTTCTTTTAAGTAATCCCATTGATTTACAGCAATAGGTTGCTCTATTGAATGAATCTCTAGTTTTCCTAAAGTGTCTAATTTTTGTAAAACATTTTTGGGTGAGAATGCTCCATTTGCATCCACTCTTATTTCTAATATTTTAGAACTAAATTGTTTTCTAATATTTTTTAAAATGGAAATTTCTTCCATAAAATCAATAGATCCTATTTTTAATTTCAAACAACTAAATCCTTTTTCAATTTTAGATTTTATTTGATTTATCATAAAATCTTTATCTCCCATCCATATAAGCCCATTGATTTTTATTGGTTTTCCTTGCAAAAAGGAATTTTTGAAAATTATTCTTTTTCCACCATTTTTCAAGTCTTTTAGAGCATTTTCAATTCCAAAATTAATACTTGGAAATAAGGACAAATCAAGACTAGATAAATCATTAATAGATTCTTTAACTTTTTTTAGTTGATCCATCATTTTGTCCCCTGATTCTATACTTAGTCCTTGAATTGGTCCACATTCACCTAAGCCAAAAATACTTGGGTTATCGTTATGGTATATTTTAATGTACCAGGTAGGTTTATTTTTTAAGATACCTCTTGATGTTCCACCTGGAATTATGAAATTAAGATTGTGGTAAAATATTTCAGCTGCTAACATTTGAAATTTTAAAAACCATTAGTTATCCAACCTGCTAAATTCAGAGTTGTTACTGATAAACTCCGGGATTATCTTTTTCATAGACCTTACAATCTTATCATTTTCTTGAGCTTGGACAGATTGTTCTATTTCATCAATTATTTTTATAGTTTCATTGAAATTACAATTGGTAACTTTACCTATTAATATTTTTGGATGATGTGTTTTTGAGGTAGTTTCATTTTTATTTAATGTCTCTTCAAACATCTTTTCACCTGGTCTAAGCCCAGTGAATTTCACTTCTATATCTGCATTTACTTTCAAACCTGCTAATTGAATCATTTTATGTGCCAAATCAATTATTTTAATACTTTTTCCCATATCAAAAACATAAATTTCTCCACCATTCCCCATAGAAGATGCTTCTAAGACCAATTGGCAAGCTTCTTGTATTGTCATGAAAAATCTGGTAACTTCAGGATGTGTGACGGTAATTGGTCCACCATTATTTAATTGTTTTTTAAATAAAGGAATTACCGAACCGTTACTCCCCAAAACATTTCCAAACCTGGTTATAATAAACTTTGTTTGGTGCTCCGTATTTAATGACTCACAATACATTTCTGCCAATCTTTTAGATGCTCCCATGACATTGGTTGGATTAACAGCTTTGTCAGTAGATATTAGAACAAACTTTTCGACTTTAAATTCAACTGCTAAGTCTGAAACTATTCTTGTTCCTATAAGGTTAGTTCTTACAGATTCCGAAGGATTGAGTTCCATTAGTGGAACATGTTTATATGCTGCTGCATGATAGACAAGATTTGGTTGCTGGGTTAGAAAAATATTTTTCATTCTTTCTTTTCTTGTAACATCTCCTATTATAATTTCAAGATTGGCTTTCAAATTCACCAAATCTTGATTTAAGTCATACAGTGGACTTTCAGCTTGATCTAAAAGAATTATTTTCTTTGGTTTTAATTTAGCCAATTGTCTTACTATTTCACTTCCAATAGATCCGGCTGCACCTGTTACTAAAATTGTTTTGTTTTCTATTTCGTCTTTTGTTTTTTGATTGGAAAGTTCAATAGGTTTTCTACCTAACAAGTCACTAATATTAATATCTTTTATTTGTTTTGCAGAGAAGTTCCCTTCGTACCAATCTTCGACAGTAGGAACTGTTTTTACTTTAATTTGATTTTCTAAGCAAAAATCAACCAAATGTTGTTTGTTTTCTAGAGAAGGGTCTTTTATGGCTATAATTACTGTACTTATATTAAGTTTTTCAATATGGGACTTTAGGTTTTTTGGATGAATTATTTTTTTTCTATCTACCAACAAATTTTCTTTCTTTATATCATCATCGATAAATCCCTCAATATTGTAATAGCTATTATCGTCTTTTTCAAGATTTGTTTTGGTTATCATACCCATTTTACCAGAACCATAAATTAGAATATTTATTTTTTCTCCCTTTTTTTTATTGGTACTGAAAAAAATTTGTTTGATTGATAACCTTGAAAAAAGCAATAAAAATAAAGTGCCTAAATACTCGATAATTATTACAGATTTTGGAAGAATGACTCTTCCATCTATAAAATTAAACTTTAGAATAGAAAGAAAACTAATTAGAATTGTACCTAAAGTAATGGTGAAAAAAATTCGATGGGCATCGTCGTTTGAAAAATGCCTAATAATTCCTTTATGAGTTTTGGCTATTAAAAAACTAAAAAATCTAATGGTTAGAAGAACAGGAACTCCTATAGTAAGAGTATCGTACTCTTTTACCAAAAAAAGATCGTAAAAGTCAATAAAATCAAATCTTATTAAATACGCTAGAATTAACGATAAAAAAGTTAAGGTAATATCGATTAATAATATTAATTTTTTTGGTAAATACCATCTTGGATTCATATTGATACAAATATAAATTTAAAAATTCAGTCTGAAATTTACTTTAACTATAATTGTAATATAATTTAAAGTATTTATTTACTTTAAGCAGTTATAACAAAATCATTTTTATTTTTACTTCCTAATTTACAAACCCAATTTTGAAAAAGATTTTATTTCTTGCACATCATCGTATTGATAGAAGTCCTGGACAAAGATATAGGTTTGAGCAGTTTTTTGATTATTTAGAAACCAATGGTATTCAATGTTACTTAGCTAATATTATCAATGAAAAAGATGAGAAAGCTTTATATCATTCTAAAAATATTTTAAAAAAAGTAAGAGTTGGTGTTAACTCATTCTTCAGAAGATGGAAACATATAAAAGATATTGAAAGTTTTGATTTAATAGTTATTTATAGGGAAGTAATTCCAACAAAGTCAACTTTATTCGAGAATTATATTTCAAAAAAAAACATTCCTATAGTCTATGATTTTGACGATGCAATTTGGGTAAAGGATGTATCAGATGTAAATAAAAAAATCTCTTTTTTAAAGGACGAAAAAAAGATCGAAAAAATCATACCGCTTTGTAAGCATATAACTTGTGGTAATGAATATTTGGCAAATTATGCTTCAAAATTCAATTCAAATATTACCATTATTCCATCTACTGTTGATACAGATCTTTATAAGCCTATTGAAACACTAAACAAAAATGGCCAAGTAAAAATAGGGTGGGTTGGTAGTCACACCACTGTCAAACATTTTGAAATGATTACCGATGTTTATTTGAAATTAAAATCTAAATACAAGGATAAAATTGATTTTGTACTAATCGGTGATGAAAATTACCACAACAAGCAGCTAGGGATAAAAGGCCTTAAATGGGAAAATAAAATGGAAGTTGAGTTGTTTAATTCCTTTGACATAGGAATAATGCCTCTTCCAAATAATGAATGGGCAAAAGGCAAATGTGGAATGAAAGGGTTACTTTATATGTCTGTAGGAATACCATCTGTAATGTCAAATGTTGGAATGAATAAGGATATTATTGAACATGGCGAAAATGGTTTTTTACCAGTTGGTGAAAAACAGTGGGTTGAAGTATTGTCAAAACTTATTGAGAATAAAGAATTAAGAAAAAAAATAGGGGACAAGGGACGTAAAACTGTTCTAGAAAAATATTCTAAAAATAAAATTAAAAAGACTTATTTAGATTTGTATACTTCCTTAATGAAATAAATAAATGAAAAAAACAGCACTTTATAAAAAGCATATTGAATTGGGGGCAAAAATGGTTCCATTTGCAGGATATGAGATGCCAGTCCAATATTCTGGTGTTAATTCGGAACATAAAAATGTAAGAGAAAATGTTGGTGTATTTGATGTTTCTCACATGGGTGAGTTTTTGGTTAAAGGCGAAAACGCACTAGAGTTAATTCAGAAAATATCTAGCAACGATGCATCTGTATTGTTTCCAGGAAGAGCTCAATATGCCTATTTCCCAAATAATAATGGAGGAATAGTAGATGACATGATTACTTATATGATAGATGAAAATCATTATATGTTGGTAGTTAATGCCTCAAATATTGAAAAAGATTGGGAATGGATAAACCAGCAGAATAATTGTAATGCTCAATTAGAAAATATTTCTGATAATACTTCCTTAATTGCTGTTCAAGGTCCAAAAGCGAAAGAACTATTACAGGAATTTACAGACTTAAATCTTTCCGAAATTAAATTTTATCATTTTAAACAGGGTAGTTTTTCAGACTATAAAGACATTATTTTTTCAGCGACTGGTTATACAGGATCTGGTGGTTTTGAGCTATATGTTCCCAATGAAATTGCAGAAGATATTTGGGATTTAATATTTAAATCCAATAGTAAATTCGATGTTCTTCCAGCTGGATTGGCCTCTAGAGATACTTTAAGGCTAGAAATGGGTTATTGCTTGTATGGAAATGACATCAATGATAATACTTCTCCTATATCAGCTGGGCTAGGTTGGGTAACTAAATTTTCCAAATCATTTATAAGTGACGATTTAATTAAAAAAGACAAAGAAGAAGGAACAGAACATAAACTAGTTGCTTTTGAATTGTTAGAAAGAGGAATTCCAAGAAAAGACTATGAAATTCAGGATGTAAATGGAGTTCAGATTGGTTATGTCACATCTGGAACAATGGGTCCTTCAGTTGAAAAAGCAATTGGAATGGGCTACGTAAAATCTAATTATTCAGAATTGGGAAATAAAATATTTCTAAAAATTAGAAATAAAGCTATTCCAGCACAATTAGTTAAGTTGCCGTTTTATAAAAAAAATGATTAGTAAACCCAAAGTAGAAGTCTGCTTCACTCCAAATCTATTTCCTCTTTATGCTGAGGATTTTGAAGTAGTAGTTGTAATCGATGTTCTTAGAGCAACTTCTGCTATATGTACTGCTTTTCATCACGGAGTAGAAAAAATAATTCCAGTTAGTACTCTCCAGGAAGCCAAAGAATATAAAAATAAAGGTTTCCATGTTGCCGCAGAAAGAAAAGGTAAAATTGTTGATGGTTTCGATTATGGAAATTCTCCATTAAGTTATAGAAATGATAAATTAAAGGGAGAGACATTAGTTCTTACTACTACTAATGGAACCAAGGCAATAAATATTGCCAAGGATATAGAACATTTATTAATAGGTTCATTATTGAATTTAAATGCCATCTGTAAATACCTTACAGATCTTAATAAAAGTGTATTAATACTTGGTTCAGGCTGGCAGAATAAATTTTGTTTAGAAGACTCTATATGTGCAGGAGCAATTAGTGAAAATTTACTTCAGACAAACAATTTTGAAAGTTTTAATGATTCGACTATTGCTGCTAAGTATCTTTATCTTTCTGCTAGAACTAATTTTTTTGGATATCTAAAGGCATCATCTCATAGAAAACGACTAAAAAAGTTAAATCTAAATGAAGATATTAAATACTGTTTGACTGCCAACCAGACGGATGTTGTCCCTTACAGAGAAGACTATTATTTAAAAAAGCTTTCCTGAAATAAATGAAGATCATTCTCTCTCCAACTAAAACCATGATGAATTCACAATTTAAAATTGAAGATTCACCTAGCTCTATGCCTTTTTTTCAAGAAGAAGCAATACATATTCATCAATTATTAAAAGGTTTTTCAAACCAGAAGATTAAAGCTTTAATGAAATTAAGTGAAAATCTAAATGTTCAAACTATCAATGATATCCAGCTTTGGGATTCTGAAAAGTCCTATAAAACACCTGCTGTTTATGCATATCAAGGGACTTCATTTAAATACTTAGAACCTCTAAAATGGAAATTATCAGATGCTGACTATGCTCAAAATCATTTGTTAATATTAAGTGGTCTTTATGGAGTTCTTCGTCCTTTTGATTGGATTAACAAATATAGATTAGAAATGGGTCTTAAGTTCCAACTGGATTCAAGTAAAAATTTAACCCAATTTTGGAAAAATAAAATCACTAAATACTTTAATTCTTTTGAGCAAGATAAGTTTATAATAAATTTAGCAAGTAAAGAGTATTCCAATGTCTTGACTAATACAAGTCTTAACAGTACTATAATAGATTGTGTTTTTTATGAAAAATCTAAAAACTCCTTGAAGGTGGTAGGGAGTTATTCAAAAGCGGCAAGAGGAAGCATGGCAAATTTTATTGTAAAAAATAAATTAGAAAGTATAGAAGACTTAGAGAGATTCAATGAATTGGGATATAGTTTCTTGTCTGAAGAATCTAGCAATACTAAATTAGTATTTGTTAGGTGAACTTTATTTTTTAACCCTTAGCAAAGTCTTTGGCAAAATAAGTCAAAATTATATCGGCTCCAGCTCTTTTAATACTTGTAAGAACTTCAATAAAAGTTTGGTTGTAGTCTAACCATCCTTTTTCAGCAGCTGCATGTACCATGGCATATTCACCACTGACGTTGTAAGCACTGACAGGAAGGTTAGAATTTTTTTTAATAGTTTGAATTACATCTAGGTAGCTTAAAGCTGGTTTAACCATTAAAACATCTGCTCCCTCAAGTTCATCTAGTTCAGCTTCAATAAGACTTTCACTTTTGTTTCTTGGATCCATTTGATAGGTTTTCTTATCTCCATGTTTAGGTGCTGAATCTAAAGCATCTCTAAATGGACCATAAAATGCACTTGCATATTTGGCAGTATAACTCATTATACTAGTATTTGTAAATTGATTTTCATCTAATATTTCTCTAATAGCACCAACTCTACCGTCCATCATATCTGAAGGGCCAATTATATCAATTCCAGCTTCTGCCTGAGCAAGAGCCATTTTACAAAGTATTTCCAAAGATTGGTCGTTATCAATATTTCCATTTATTACTAATCCATCGTGTCCATCTGTAGAATAAGGATCCATAGCAACATCACTCATTATAGTAAATTCTGGGAACATACTTTTAATAGTTTGAATGGCTTTCAAGTAAAAATTCTTGGAGCTGTAACTATAAGTAGCTTTTTTGTCTTTGTGATGATTTTCTACAGCAGGAAATAGTACAAAATTATTGATACCTAGTTTCCCACAAACTTCAATTTCTTTAAGCAATAAATCTATTGTCCATCGAAAACAATTGGGCATAGATTTAATAGGTATCTTTTTATTTATTCCATCTACAATAAAAAGAGGATATATTAAGTCCTGTTTCTTAAGATTGGTCTCAGCAACCATTTCTCTAATATTTGCTGATTTTCTGTTCCTTCTTGGTCTTTGATTCATTTACTTTAAGTAGTTAAAAGTCTGATCTTTTTTAATGGAAATTAAGGTTTGATAAATTAATTCTATAACCGAGTTAACATCGTCTTTCGAACACATTTCTACAGTTGTATGCATATATCTAAGAGGCAAGGATATTAGGGCAGAAGCAACCCCCATATTTGAGTAAGCAAATGCATCGGTGTCTGTCCCTGTACTTCTTGAGGCTGCTAGTCTCTGAAAGTCTATTTTGTTTTTTTTGGCTTGGTCAATTATAAATTTTAATAGATTATTTTGAACAGCTGGTCCATAGGTCAGAACAGGTCCTTTACCAGAAGACAAATCCCCTTCTACTATTTTTTTAATCATAGGTGTATTGGTGTCGTGACAGACATCAGTTACAATTGCAACATCTGGTTTAATTCTTTCAGCAATCATTTGGGCACCTCTTAGACCAATTTCTTCTTGAACAGCATTGGTAATGTAAAGTCCAAATGGAAGTTTCACTTTATTTTCATGCAATAGTCTAGCTACTTCAGCAATCATAAATCCACCCATTCTGTTATCTAGAGCTCTTCCAAGATAATTGGATTTATTTAAAATCATAAATTCATCTTCATAGGTTACAACACAACCAACATGAATACCTAATGCTTCAACTTCTTTTTTACTTCCACATCCGCAGTCTAAAAATATATTATCAGTTTTGGGAGATTCTTCTTTAACACCACCTCCTCTTGTATGAATTGCAGGCCATCCAAAGACAGCTTTAACCATTCCTTTATCTGTATGAATATTTACACGTTTGGATGGTGCAATTTGGTGATCGCTTCCTCCATTTCTTCTTAAATAGATAAATCCTTTTTCTGTGATATAGTGAACAAACCATGAGATCTCATCTGCGTGAGCTTCAATAACTACTTTATATTTAGCCTCTGGATTTATTACTCCTACTACAGAACCATAAGTATCTACAATATGAGAATCTATGTAAGGCTTTATATAGTCTAGCCAAACTTTTTGACCTTCACTTTCGAAACCAGTGGGGGAAGCAGTATTTAAATATTTTTCTAGAAATTTCTCTGAATTTTTAGAAATATGATTAATCTTTTTTTTTGCCATTTATTTAAAATAGTTTTTTACTTTTCTTTTCAACTAGAAGAAAATTTACACCAAAGTCAAAATCCTGAGATCTGTTTTTAAAGTCGCCAAATGTACTACCACCATTTAAAACTTTTTGCCCTTGTTCAATTAAAAAATCAAAACCTATTGATATTTTTTCTGTAAGATGGTAATCTATTCCAGCACCACCTACCCAGCCCCAGTCAATTTTATCAAGATTATCAACACTAAAATCAAATGCATTGTCAGTAATTTCAATTTGATTACCATCTGCATCGATTAGTTGAGATCTATTTTTTAAAAGAAAAGCCATATATGGACCGAAGTT
>JADHMB010000061.1 GCA_016780365.1 Flavobacteriales bacterium | reverse complement strand
TTATAAATTTGTAGTTCAAATTCATATTTTGGAATTACACAGTATAAGTTATACAGATTTAACAACAAATCAATTTTTTGAATTGCTTAAATTAAGGATTAGTGTCTTTGTAGTAGAACAGAACTGTCCTTATCAAGAATTAGATGATTTAGATTTAATATCCAACCATTTTTTTGGTTCTTTAGATGGACAATTAATAGCCTTAGGAAGAGTCTACAAAGAGTTAGATACTGTTTTTATTGGGAGGATTGCAGTTAAAAGTAACTATAGAAAAAATGGTTATGCTAGAAAACTAATGGAATTTATACTACAAGAAGTAAAAACTAAATTTCCAGATCTAACTATTGAACTATCTGCTCAAGAATATTTAATTAATTTTTACGCTTCCTTAGGTTTTGTTTCTCAGGGAGAAACTTATCTAGAAGATGGAATTCCACATATTAAAATGACTTATTTTAATTAACTTAGAAATATGAAGAGTTCTTTTTGTTTCATTCTCTTAATTATCTCCACATTTATAGTCCATTCACAGGATACTCAAAAAAATCAACTCAATAAAAAAAATCAAAAAATAGGGGACTGGGTAGGTTACCATGAAGAAACCAATACCATAAGATATAAAGGTAATTTTATCGACGACAAACCAGTTGGACTTTTTACCTATTTTGCCAAAGAAGGTCATATTTCGGCAAAAGTAAACTTCATTAACGATTCTCTTTCTTCCTCAGAAATGTATTTTGACAATGGGTATGTTATGGCAAAAGGAAAATTTATTAACCAAATGAAACAAGGCAAATGGTTTACCTATTCTAGAACAGGGATATTACTTAACGTTTTTAATTTTGACAAAGGTGCTATGGAAGGCACTCAATATTTATATTACCCAGCAGATGAAGAAACTAATTCTGTTAAAATTATGGAAGAATACAATTGTAAAAAAGGATTAAAAAATGGATCTTGGAAACAATATTATAAATTGGGAAGAGTAAAGTCAGAAGGTAATTATTCAATGGGAAAAAGAGATGGATTGTTCACTTACTATTTTGCCGATGGAACTGTAGATACAAAAGGGAGTTTTAAAAATGATTTGAAGCAAGGAGATTGGTTTTTTTACGATGGTGAAAAGTCAAATATGAAAAAAGCGAACTATGAAAAAGGAAAATTAGTGGAGAAGAAAAATGAAGAATAATATCTTTTTTTTAATATTAATTATTCACTTTTCATGCGATCCAGTAGAGTATAATGAAGTTAAGTCTTATAAAGAATATTTTCCAATAGAACTTGAGAGAGAAAAACATTTTTTAGTTACTAATATTATTCATAGTTCTTTAGGAAAAGATACTTCTTCCTATTATCTAAAAGAAATTATAGCAGAATCTTTTATTGATTTACAAGGAGATACTGCTTACAGAATAGAAAGATATTCGAGGACGGATACTACAGATAATTACATTATTAAAGATGTTTGGTTCGCCAAAAAAACAACAACTTCTGTACAACAAACTGAAGAAAATATTAGTTATACAAAATTAATATTCCCTATTGATGAAAACTCTTTTTGGAATGGAAATGCATTTAATAATTTGGGATACCAAGAGTATATAGTCCAAAGTATCCATACGACTTTCACTTTAAATAATTTAACTTTTGATAGTTGTATAACTATTAACCAACATTATAAATCTAACTTATTACAATACGAAAATTCTCAAGAAATCTATTCATTAGGCCTAGGACTAGTTTATAAAGAAGAAATAGTAATTCAAATAAACAATGGAGATCAAAATGATATTTTACAAGGCAGTGAATATATTCAAGAGCTTATAGAATATTGAATTATTTTATATTTAGAGAAAATACTCTTTCCTTATTTATAAACCCTTCTAATTTATCCCCAATTCTTACCGAACCAACTCCAGAAGGTGTTCCAGTGAAAATTAAATCTCCAATTTTTAAAGTAATAAATTTAGAGACGTAGCTAATTATTTGATCGATACTAAATACCATCTCATTGGCATTGCTTTTTTGAACAGTTTCCCCGTTTTTTGACAATGAAAAATTTAACTCCTTTAAAGATTTAACGTCGAAAAAATCTTCACCGACTAAAGCCGACTGGTCAAAAGATTTAGCTATTTCCCATGGATGTCCATTCGACTTACATTTTGCTTGTAAATCTCTTGCTGTAAAATCAATACCAAGACCAACCTTGTCGTAATAGTCTTTAGAAAAAACAGAATCAATACTTTTACCCACTTTTTTTATTTTGTAAACCAGTTCTACTTCGTAATGAATGTCATCACTAAAATCTGGTAAAAAAAAAGGTTGCTTTTTAGCTATAAGAGAGGAGTCAGGTTTAAGAAAGAAAATAGGGTCTTTTGTAATAGATTTACCCATTTCTTTTGCATGCTCTATATAATTTCGACCAATACAAATAATTTTCATGTCTTAGATTTAAATTCCTCCCAAAGTTTTGTAAAACAGGATTTGGTATTTTGAGAAAAATCGCCTTTTAATATCCACGAATAGTAACCAGGCTCTTTTTTAAATACAAATTCCACTTCTTTTCCTTTGTGTTTTCCAAAATTAATAATTGGTTGCTTTTCATCATTTAAAACTATTCTTCCTGCATAATCTACTGATGCTTTATTTGCTTTTGAGAAATCACTTAAAAAATCTATATTATTTTCTAGTTCTGAATATTTTTTAGTTTGAGATTTAAGAACATCTAGAGTAGCTCTAGCATCATGAATTGCAGAATGGGCATTTTCCATCTCTTTGCCGCAATAAAAAACATGTGCTGCACCTAAAGTTCGTTTTTCCATTTTGTGAAATATATTTTGAACATCTACCAATTTTTTAGATTCAAAGTTGCTTTTCAGTCCTGCTCTTAAAAATTCCTCTTCTAAAATTGGAATATCAAACTTGTTAGAATTGAATCCACATAGGTCAGAGTCCCCAATAAATGTTTTAATATCATTAGCTAATTCCTTAAATGTTGGACTGTCTTTAACATCTAAATCATAAATGCTATGAATTTCAGAAATATTTAATGGAATAGGAATCTGAGGATTAATTCTTTGTTCGTAAATCTCTTCGCTTCCATCGGGATTGGTTTTTATCATTCCAATTTCTACAATTCTATCTTTATTTATTTGATCACCAGTAGCTTCAATATCTAATACAATAAGTGGTTTGTCTAATTTGATTTCCATTTTAAGGGTAAAAGTTTTGAAATAAAATTTAATAAATTATTCTGCCCATATACTAAAATACTGGAACTGGTAATAAATACTCTTATCTTTTGTTTTGTAATTGTATTTAGGTCCTGAAACAATTGCTTTTTCTTTAATAATTTGGAAACTATCTCTAGAAATATTCTTGGAATCTAAATAATCATAAATTATTTTCTTCCCTTTTTCAATTCTCAGTTTTGCAAGTTCAGTATTGTTTTTAAATTTTGTAGACGGAATTCTAGAAGCTGAACCAACTATCTCTAATTTAACTTTTCCATTTTCTTGAATTTTATCTAAAGATAGTTCCATGAATTTAAGGAAGTCAGGGTCTTTTTCTATATCGTATTCATTTGTTTGAAAAGTTTTCTTAAAATGTATTTTTGGTAAAAGAAATTCATTTTTGTTAGAAAAATCACCCATAATAAAAAGTTTTTCATTATGGTTAACCAGTTCTATTGGTATTTCTGAAAGATCTAGATTTTCCGGAAAGTTTTCTAATTTAAATTTATACTGGGTAGAAGAGGATATTAACTCAAATTTAAATCCGTTTTCTGTGAGTATTCCCTCTTGAATTATTGTTCCATTTTCATCAATTAGATATACTTTGAACAAGGGATTATTTAAACCAACTAATTCTTTGAATTTAAAAGTGCTAAAATTATTTAAATATTTAAAAGTATTGTTTTCTCCAAAATCCCCATGAATTAAGGTCTCTTTTCCCTCTTCAAAAAGAATAATAGGAATATCTGAAAGTTCCAGACTATCTGGAAAGTTTTCCAATTTAAAATTGTAGTTGGAGCTTGAATTTAATATTTCAAATTTAAATCCATCTGGAGTTAATATTGCTCTATCAATTATATTTCCATCTTCATCTATTAATAGAAGACCGATCAGATGATTTCCTGTACTAATAATCTCTTTAAAGCTGTATTTTTTATTCTTTTTCTTTAAAATTTCAAGAATACTATCTCTTGGTATTTCGTAATTATTATTCTTCAATAGTTCTCCTTTTGTATTTATCACAGGCAGACTAATTGTTAGTCCTTCATTTATTTCACAAGGAACTTTTATAGTTTGTTCTTGAATTAATTCCTCTTTTACTTTCCCGCTACTCAAGATAAATGATTTGTAATATTGTACATCGTAATGGTAACATTGCTCCACATTAAATGCATAAGCTCCATTTATTTTGTTGGGTTCATAGAACCTAGGCTTATTATCTAAATCTGTATTGGTTAATTTGATTTTAAAGTTATAAACTAGGTTTTCACTTTCCCCTTTGTCAATATATCCAGTTAGCAGCACAACAGGATTGGAGTAGGGTTTGATTATGTTAACAGAATACAGGTCTAAATTTTGCTGGCTATTGGTTGAAGAATAATATCCTTTTTTTCCATCTATAGAAGTAGAAAAATAAATTTCATCATTAACTGTATTTATTGGGGTTCCTATATTTACAGAATTACTCCAGGTTTTATCTGTTCCTTTTTGATTATAAAAAACATCGTATCCACCTATACTATTTTCTCCGTTTGAACTATAAAAAAATGTCATTCCATCTGCGTGCAAAAATGGACATATTTCATCATATTGAGAATTTATAGAACCTCCCATATTGGTAGGCTTAGACCAAGAATTATTTTCTCTTTTACAAACCCACAAATCTTCTCCTCCATAACCACCAGACTTATTACTAGAGAAAAATAAATTTTGTCCATCATCAGTAATCATTAAACTTGAAATATTAAATCCAGATAACTCCAAAAACTCTTTCGCATAAGAAAAGTTTTGTTTCTTTCTACTGTAAGAAATAGTATTTCCTCCTTTAGTATTTTTTTCCCCATTAGTGAAAAAAACTTTTTCAATATCATTAGATTTTCCAATGGTTATTTGATTAGTTTTTGATTTTGAAAATTTTAATAATTTAGATTCCATCCAAGATTCATTTTTTAAATCTTTATATATTATATATAAGTCTGTAATATGGTTGCCAGAATTAACATCAAATATTTCTTCATTTTGTTTTCCAGTCCTAGTTTTATTAGATGAAAAAACAATAGTGTTTCCATCTTTAGAAACTTGCGGGTTGAAATCGTCGTAGGCAGTATTTGTGTTTTTAAATTCGTTCAAAACTATATGTTCTTTACTGTTGTCGTCCACTATTTTTTCATTTTCACACCACTTGATTATTTTTTCATTTTCACTTTTCAAATAATGTTTCTTAGATGCCAACTCTTTGAATTTTTTTAAGTATTTAATTGCTGAATCTTGAAATCCATTAATATGGTAAGATTTTCCTAAATAAAAATTTGCTTCAATTGGAGCAGTAGTAATTGTATTGTCAAATGGTGAGTAATTTTTATTAATTTTTTTCGCAGCAATTTTTAAATATTTCAATGATTCTAGTTTAGAATTAGATGATTCTAAAAGGCATAATCCAGTTTTATAATTAGTATTTGCATTCTTTGGCTGCTGGATAACTATTTCCATCCACAGATCTTTTGCAATAGAATATTTTTTTTCAATCATTAATTGATTGGCGCCTTGAATTTTTAGGTTTAAGTCTTTAGAATTTTGGCTGTGTACTATTGAAAAAGGGAGTAAATAGATAAAATAAAAAAGTATTATTTTTTGAAGCCTTCGCATTTTATAAGGCTCTATTTACATCAAAGTTCTCTAGATAGTCTGCAACCTTTCTAACAAATTGCCCACCTAAAGCCCCATCAATATTTCTATGATCATAGGAGTGTGATAAAAACATCATATGTCTAATTCCAATTAAATCTCCAGAGTCTGATTCGATAACTGCAGGTTTTTTCTTAATTGCTCCAAGTGCTAAAATTCCACTTTGTGGTTGATTAATAATTGGTGTTCCCATTACGTTTCCAAATGTGCCAACATTAGAAACTGTATACGTTCCCCCAGAAATTTCATCTGGTTTTAATTGACTTAATTTTGCTCTGTTGGCCAAGTCATTTACAGTTTTAGCCAAACCAACAAGATTTAGTTGGTCTGCATTTTTAATCACGGGAACTATTAAGTTTCCAGATGGCAAAGCAGTTGCCATTCCTATATTAATATTACTTTTAATGACAATATTGTCCCCATCTATTGAAGAATTCACTAATGGATAATCTCTTAATGCTTTGGCAATAGCCTCAATAAATATTGGCGTAAAAGTTAACTTTTCACCTTCTTTTTCTAAAAATTCTTTTTTGGTTTTATTTCTCCAAAGAACAAGATTTGTAACGTCTGCTTCTACAAATGATGTTACGTGAGGAGCAGTATTAACAGAATTAACCATATGGTCAGCTATAAGTTTCCTCATTCTATCCATTTCAATAATTTCATCTTGGCCACTGATAGTCTGTAGAGTTTTTGGAGTATTAATTATTGGTTGGTTAGCTTTGGCAATAGCTTCAGATGAAATTGATTTTTTTCCTAAACTAACATAATTTAAAATATCTTTTTTAGTAACTCTTTGATTAGAACCAGTACCATTAATTTTCTCTAACTCTTCAAGAGAAATTCCTTCTTTGGATGCAATACTTTTAACCAATGGAGAATAAAATTTACTTGAATTATTAAAGTTGTTTTGAATTTCAATTTTAGCGGTATTTGTTAATGGCTCTAATATCTCTTGCTCCACTTTGTTTTCTATTTCTTCATTTGAAATAGTTGGTTCTAAGGCTGGTGTGTCTTGAGTCTCAGAACTTGCTTCAGAATCAATAATTGCAAAAACAGATCCTACTTCAACAACATCTCCTTCATTAAATAAAACTTTTTTTAAAATCCCGGAACATGGGGCAGGTACTTCAGAATCAACTTTGTCCGTAGCAATTTCAACAATTGGTTCATCCTCTTCTATTACATCTCCTACTGCTTTTAACCATGTAGTGATGGTTGCTTCCGCAACGCTTTCCCCCATTTTAGGTAATTCTACTTTAAATTCTGCCATTCTATTTTAAGTCTTTTTTTTAGTTTAAAGTGCAAAAATAACTTTATTTAGGATATTAATAAATAAGATTCTAATTCTAGTATAATTTAAAAATATTTTTTAAAAATATCTTGCTATCCAGTATCAAGTTATAATCTTTGGCATAAATAATATTAATTTTGTCAATGACTTCTTCTTGCATATTCTTTTCAATATCCACTATCGAAAAAACGCCTGTTTTAATTTTTGGTAGTTTATCGTTCAAAGAGGAATGTTCGTAACCTATCCATGTCTTTTTTCCTGATAATACATCTTTAATATTTTTCAATGCTTTTAAATAGTTTTTAAATAATATTCCAAAAATTGGAGAGAATATAACTAAAATAAAAGCTGTATAGATGTCAAAATTTCTTTTTTTCCGTATATTTTCTATACTATTTATATGTTTAAGTTCTGTTGTAAAATATGTGTCATTAGTATAAATAGATTGACTACCTATAATAAATTGAGTTTTCTCTGGTATTATTTTAAAATCTATATTCTTCTTAGAATTGACCACCGCCATTGAATAGATAATATTTTGTGCACTAATATCTTTGGCACAGAAAATTACTTCAGTTATTTTATTAATATTTATGAATTCGTTAAGTTGAGAAATATTTCCATGGTAATTTTCTCGATTATGAGATTTTATATCCGAAGAAATTTTGAAAATATTTCTAGAACTGTCGCTATTAATGAGCATAAGTTTTTCAGTTCTTTGAATTTCTTCAAGTGATCCAACCAATGCTATATTTTTATGAAAATCTGAAAAACCTTTAAATAGTCCAATTTTTAACAACTTAAATGTAGTTCTTGTAAATAAACTTATTAGTAAACAAGTTAAGGAGGAGCCCAAAATAATTGCTCTTGAAAATTGAATGCTTTTTGGCAATAAAGCATAGAGTGATAATATTATAATTAGACCAGTTAGGTTTCCTTTAAAAAGATTTAAATATTTAACTGGCGGTCTTTGGTTCCCAAACAAACTATTACAAATTGTCCATATTAAAGCATATATTGGAATGATGTATTTTACTGTTTCTTCTGGGAAAGATATTCCAGAATAGTTTTGATAGAGGGAAGAAATCCCAAAAATAAAACCATTAAAAAAAATAAAATCCATAATAGGTAAAATCCATCTTTTTAAAACTCTTTCTGCAAGTGCAATCGTTGCCCTAAAATAAATGGCAATATTTATTAGCTTAGAAAATGTTTTAACGTGCTGCTTAGAGAAATGTTTTTCTGCAAAAATCACCATTGCCTTGTAAAAAACAAATACATAATTGACCGAGCTTTTCTTAGTGCTCTCCCCTTTATAATGAATTATATTTGTATTTGAAAAATAGTAATTTTCATATCCGCCTTCTTTTATTCTATAGGATAAATCTATGTCCTCTCCATACATGAAAAATGTTTCATCCAATAAGCCCACTTCGTCTAGTACTTTTTTTCTAATCATCATAAAGGCACCAGAGAGAACATCTACTTTGTGATTTTCATTTTGTGAAAGATATCCAAGATGGTATTTGCCAAATGTTTTAGAGTTTGGAAATAAAGAAGACAAACCAAAAATCTTATAAAATGCAACACTAGGTGTTGGTAATCCTCTTTTAGATTCTGGAAGAAACCTTCCATTCCCATCATACATTTTAACTCCTAAGGCACCTGCATCTTCATTTTTGTCAAAAAACTCCAAACATTTTCTTAAGGAGTCTTCTTGAATAACAGTGTCGGGATTTAACAATAAAATATTGCTCCCTTTTGCAATCTTTATTCCTTGGTTATTTGCAACAGAAAATCCAGTATTTTTTTTGTTGGCTATAAGTACAATTTCGCTAAACTTATTATTTATAAGGTTTAAGGAACCATCTACAGAATTGTTGTCCACCACAATAATCTCTCCTTCAATTCCTGCTAAAGCTTTTTTAACAGATATTAAGCATTGCTCAAGAAAGTGTTTTACATTATAATTTACTATGATTACCGATAGCTCCAAATTTATTAGTTTGTAATATTTGTTTTATAAACAGATCGGTCCAACAAAGACTTGCCAAGAGTTAGTTCGTCAATGTATTCTAATTGATTGCCTACACCAATTCCTCTTGAAATTAGTGTAATATTTACATTTGTTTCTTGAAGTTTTCTATACAAATAAAAATTAGTTGTGTCTCCTTCCATAGTTGCAGGAAGAGCTAAAATAATTTCTTTTGTACTTTCTTTAACAATTCTTTCTTTTAATTCATTAATCTTTAAATCATTTGGACCTATTCCATCCATTGGGGAAATTACTCCCCCAAGAACGTGGTATTTACCATAAAATTGTTGAGTGCTTTCGATTGCAAGAAGATCTCTAATGTCTTGAACAACACAAATTAGTTCTTCTGATCTAGATGGATTTCTACATATCTCACACATTTTTTGTTCTGTAATATGGTAACATTCACTACAAAAATTAAGATGCTCTTTTAAGCTTAGAAAAGCTTGGGTGAAATCTTTTACTTCTTTTTCGCTCTGGTCTAAAAGATGAAGCACCAGCCTTAATGCAGATCTTTTTCCAATTCCAGGAAGACTAGACATTTGTTCCACAGCATCGTTTAATAATTTAGATTTAAAATCCATATTGCTAATTTAAAAATGCTACACCAAACTATGCACTAATTCTCATTTTTATTAACTCTTGGAACTGAATAGTTTATTTATACTTTGATAATAGGTCGATTTACAATCCCTAAATTGGTACAAGATTAATAATTATGACCACTACAATAGTATTCATTGTACTTATTTTATACTTCCTATTATTGGTATTGATTTCTTATTTCACCTCCAAATCTGCTTCTAACGATTCTTTTTTTACTGGAGATAGAAAATCTCCATGGTACATTGTTGCTTTTGGTATGATTGGAGCCTCTTTATCTGGGATAACTTTTATTTCTATCCCTGGTTCTGTAGCCAAATATTCTGCAGAATATGGACTTAGCCCTACAGATCAGTTTAGTTATATGCAAATGGTTTTTGGTTACTTTATCGGCTATCTAATAGTAGCTTATGTTTTGCTTCCTATTTATTATAAAATGGAACTAACCTCCATATATTCTTATTTAGAGAAAAGATTTGGTTTTTGGAGTTATAAAACTGGAGCAGGGTTTTTTCTACTTTCAAGATTAATAGGTGCTTCCATTCGCCTTCTTTTAGTTTCCAGTGTTCTGCAACTAATTTTGTTCGATGATATTGGAATACCGTTTGAAATCACTGTAATAACATCTGTTTTATTAATTTGGATTTATACCAACAAAGGCGGTATAAAAACTATTATTTGGACAGATACCATTCAGACATTTTTCATGTTAGCATCTGTTGTAATTACCGTTTGGTTGATTGGGGATGCTTTAAACTTGTCTCAAAAAAATGGTTTCGTTAATGAAATAGCAAATAGTGGATATTCTAAAATATTTTATTTTGAAAATTGGGAACAAGGCAATTATTTTTGGAAGCATTTTTTCGGTGGAATCTTTATTACTATTGGAATGACAGGCTTAGATCAAGATATGATGCAAAAAAATTTAAGTTGCAAAAATTTAAAATCTGCACAATTAAACATGGTTAGTTTTGCAGGTATTTTAGTGGTAGTTAATTTAATTTTTCTAGTTCTTGGTGCTCTTTTATTTATGTATTTTGAAAAAACAGGGTTTGGATCTGGTGTTCTAAAAGTAGAAAATCCAAGAACAGATTTGTTATTTGCTGAAATAGCCAATAGTGGTTCTTTAGG
>JADHMB010000060.1 GCA_016780365.1 Flavobacteriales bacterium | reverse complement strand
GCTTCTTCCGCTTCAGCTTTTGCTATTTGAACGGCTTGTTCTTCTGCAATAGCTTTTGCTCTAGCAGCACTTTTTTCTTTCTCTACATTTAATGCATCTGCAATAGCTTTTTGCTCTGCATTTTCTAAATAAGATATTTTGGATTCAATCTTGCTTTCTTTCTCTTCTAACCATTTGTTAAACTTTTCTTCTGCTATAGTTTCAGTTAATGCACCTTTAGCCACTCCTTTAAGTAAATGATTTTTATATAAAACTCCTCTGTAAGATAACATTCCTCTAACGGTATCGGTTGGTTGAGCGCCAACACCAACCCAATACAAGGCTCTGTCAAAATTAATGTCAATAATAGCTGGATTTTTATTTGGATCGTAGGATCCAATTCTTTCGATATATCTTCCGTCTCTTTTAGCTCTAGAGTCGGCGATTACTATATGGTAAAAAGGTTTACCTTTTTTTCCGTGTCTTGCAAGTCTTATTTTAGTTGCCATATTAATTGTTTTTAAAAGGGTCCGAAACCCAGTTTTAGTTAATTCGGCTGCAAATATGAATTTTTTTATTGAATATTAAAAATCTTATACTTTATATATTTAAATGTTTTATCACCTTGCTAATGATTTACTTTCAAATCATATTTAAGTAACTCTTAAGTAATATTTTGTTAACATTAGCTTAACATTAGATTTTTTTTACTATATTAGCAATATGAAAAATTTATTTATTACTCTTCTAACTTTAGTTTCTTGTGTTTTTTATTCTCAAGAAATCGCTCAGATTAATGGTGTATTTACTACAAATAGTGGAATTCCATTAGAGGGTAAATTCCAGAACTTTTACGAGTCTGGAAACGTAATGTTTTCTTATGAAATTCTTGATGGTTTACACAATGGAAAATTTTCTTCTTTTTACGATAATGGCAAATTAAAACAAAAAGGATCTTATCTAAATGGTGAAAAAGTTGGTTCTTGGCTTTCTTGGTCTGAGAATGGAGTATTAATATCTAAAACAGGTTTCGATAACAAGGGAAATCGTGATGGTGAATGGATTGTTTGGAATAAAGAAGGTGATTATTCTGCTGTTGTATTATATGAATCAGGAAAAAGAATTAGTAACTGGAAAATTGTAACTAAGAATGGTCAAATAGCACAGACTTCAAATAATTAATTTATAGAGTCTCGTACGTCCATTATATTATTGGTAATATTTTCTAATCCAGACAAAACATCTGAATAAATTACCCCACTTTTAATACTATATTTATTATTAGAAATATTTATTAGATGCTCTTTTTTCAACTCATAATGTAATTTGTTGATTTCCATCTTTTCTTTTTTAATTGTTTTAGAGGTTTTGACATCAGAATCTCCAACATACTTTTTTAACTGAGTAAATAGATTTTCTACTTTTTCAATCATTTTAAGAATATTGTTTCTTTGAATAGGAACAAAATATATATTATTTTCTGATTTTCTTTGAATTAATTTAGAAATAGAATAATAAGAATCTCCAATGCTTTCTAAATCATTAATAATACTTAGTATAGATTTTATCTCCTCGTTAGTCTTTTGAGTAGACTCCGTTTCATTTACCTTAGATAAATATTCCGATACTTCATCTTCAATTCTATCTGTAATGTCTTCATACTGTTTAATTTTCTGAAGGATTTTAGAAAATTTTCTTTTGTCAGTTTCAAGAATAAGAGACTTTAAAAACGAATTCATTTTTGATGTGATTTTAATAAACTTTAATAGCTCAGTTCTTACTTCAAGAATCGAAAACTCGCTTGATAAGGTCGTATTGGAAAAATATTTAAGTTGAAATATTTCATCTTCTTCTGCTTTAGAATAAATTACTCTGGTAACAATTTTTTCTATATTTTCTACAAACCACACAAGTAATAGAGTGTTTAGAATATTAAAGGTTAAATGAAATAAAGCTAATGACCACTGAATAGTAGAGTTTTCAATAGACTGTTTTGAGGAGTTGTCAAATGGGAACCATTCTGAATTAAGCTTTACAAATTCTTCAATATTCTCTATGAAAAAATTGAATAAAATTATCATCCATATAACCCCAAATAGATTGAATATTAAATGAGCAAGAGCTGCTCTTTTTGCATGTATATTCCCTATAATAGCAGCAATATTAGCAGTAACTGTTGTCCCCATATTTTCACCAAGAACAATTGCTGCAGCAAATTCAAAGGGCAATCCTTTTGTGCATAAAACTAGAGTAAGTGCCATAGCTGCGCTAGAGGATTGGACTATTATGGTAACAAAAGTTCCAATAAAAACAAAAATAATAACTGAAAATATCCCGCTTCCTGTTAGTGGTTCAATAAGTTCATAAAACCCACCTTCATCAAAAGAAGGAACTGATTTTTTTAATGCCTCTAAACCCATAAATAGTAAAGCAAAACCAATTATGAAATCTCCAAGAGAATTAAGACTATCTTTTTTGAAAAAAATCAATGGCAATCCGATTGCTATTAAGGGAAGAGAATAGGTTGCTAAGCTTAATTTTCCAAAACCTAATCCTAGAACTAAAAATGCAGTTACGGTGGTTCCAATATTGGCGCCCATTATCACCCCAATTGCCTGTCGAAGAGAGAGTAGGCCAGCATTTACAAAACTTACAATCATAACTGTAGTTGCGCTTGAAGATTGAATAACTGACGTGGTAAAAAATCCTGTAAAAATTCCAGCAAACTTATTGTTAGTAATTGCACCTAAAATATTTCTCATTTTAGATCCAGCTAGCTTTTGAATACCTTCACTCATTATTTTCATCCCGTAGATGAAAAAGCCTAAAGACCCAACTAATGTTAGTATTTCAAAAAAACCAAAATTCATTTATACAATTAATTTAAGAATAAATTAGAATCTGTACTTAAATCCTAAAGAAAAAATTCTTCCAGGATTTCTCAATCTAAAATTTAGAGCTTCCGTTCCATAAGATTCCACCATGCTTTCTTTTACATCTCCCAAAAGATTATTTGCCCTTAGATTGACGGTTGACTTCCTTTCTTTTCCAAAAGTTTTACTAAAATTAAAATTTAGACTGTGAAAAGGAATTCTATATACATCTGGTCTAAATCCATCTCCAACAATTTCTAAAGTCTTTCCTTGAACGTTGTAGAATATTCCTGTTTGTATTCCTTTGTCAGGATTGGTGTAGCTAATACCAGAGTTAATTAAATAAGGGGCTTGTCCTTGAAGTGTTCTGTAATCACCCACAGTCTCTCCAGTTCTTTTACTACTTTCTCTTCTAGATTTTTCAGATTCACTAAAAGTAAGACGAGATTCTATAAAAGACATATTAACATTAAATGATAGATCTTTAAGTCCTTCTGAAATGAATTCTAAATTTTTTCTTATTTCAAATTCGATTCCACCTACTGTAGCAGAACCTAAATTTGCAGGAGTAAAATTAGTAGGAGCAGATTCGTAGTAGGTCATTTCAATAGGGTCTTGAAATGTTTTATAAAAAAAACTTATTGCCATCATTTGAGAAAATTTCCCAAAGTACTCGTATCTAATATCGTAATTTTGAATATAGGATGGTTTTAAATCAATATTTCCAACAAAAGTCATATTGGATAGGGGATCAAATATTTGAGCAATGGAAGCTTCTTTAAACGATGGCCTAGCAGTTGTTCTTGTTAAGGAAGTTCTTAAATTACTGTTTTCAGACATTTGGAAAATGAAATTTCCTGTTGGAAATAAGTCTAGTTTGTTTATCACATTTTCGTTATTAAAATTATCACCACTTGAATTTTGACCAGTATAGAACAAATCAAACTTTTCCATTCTAAGACCAACAATAGTTTTTAAAACTCCAAATAATTTTAATTCATTGGATATATATCCAGAAAAATTTCTCTTGCTAGACTCAAACTGACTACTTCTATCCGTGATTGTAGCTCTTGGATTCATGTAGCTTCCAATAGGATTTGATTCTGTTACCAATACATTAGAGTCAAAAATCAGATTTGGGTCTCCATTTATTACCGACCAAACTGAAGGGTCATCCCAACAGCTTACTTGGAATCTAGCTATTTGAAAATCTCTTGTCTGATAAGTTGCTAATGCTCCATACTTAAATTTTGCTTTTTCACTATCAAGCTCATAATTCTTAGTGAAATCTATTTTAGAATTAAAATGATTTTCATTTAAAAACCTCCAGATTCTTGTTGGCTGGGTATTGTCCTTGTATTTAAAAGCGTTATTATCATCAATAAATATTGTTGATCTTACATCTTTATCATGAATCTTTGAAATAGTAGGAGATATTTTCCATTCTATTTTATCTACCAATTTGGACAAAAACGAGGAATCAATTATGGTATGAGTTCCGTTAAGAATAATATTGGTGATACTTCTTTGACTATACTCTAAATTATCTTTGTTGTAGTCAACAAAGTCTGTAAATCTATTTTCTTGTCTAAAACGTCCAGCTTTTTTCTCGCCGTTTTGAATATGCATTAAAGTCAATTTAAACTTTGATTTATCTGTTCTATATGAGAGACCTCCCAATCCACTAAGTATTACATTGTTAATTCCTATTTCTCCTCTTTGTGTTCTAAAAGTATCCAGAGCATAAACGTCTGGATTTTTATTGGTATTGAAATAATTATCAATTGCTTCACTGTAATATTCTGTTTGATTATTGTAAGAAATTGCACCTAGCCAACCAATAGTGTGTTCTTTTTTACCAATATCAAATTGATTTCCAGTTGAATAGCCTAAAGACATATTCATTAAACTATTACTTTTTTCAGCTGCCATTATTGGGTTAAAAGAATTAGAAAGATCGTTTATGGTATTGTAATCCTGAGAGTTAAGATTTGGAAAATCTGCATTTAAATTATCACTGAATAAATCATTTAAAGACTGGTTATAAAAACTCGAAAGATTATTATCAATTGGTACTTTTCTTTGCCCATTGTCAAAACCTAATATATCAGTAGAACTTCCTTTGTAAGATCGATAATCTGACTTGAAATGCATATCTGGGTTATATCCTAAACTAATTGAGAGAGCAGGGCTTTTTTTAGAAGGAAATTCTTTGGTTACTATGTTTACTAATCCACCTGTAAAGTCAGCAGGTAGATCTGCAGTAAAAGATTTAATTATTTGAACATTATCTAATATGTTAGTAGGAAATAAATCCATTTGAATGGTATTTCTATCTGGATCTAATCCAGGAATATCTATGCCATTTAAAATTGATTTAGTATATCTATCTCCTAGTCCCCGAACATATACATATTTACCACCCATTATAGAAACACCAGGGGCTCTTTTTATGGCATTGGCCAAATTACTTGAGCCAACTTTTTTAAAAGCTTCTGAAGAAAGACCATCCATTAAATTGGCTGATTTTTTTTGCATCATTAACAATGCTTCCTCCGTATTTTTTTGAACTGAAACCGAAACAACTACTTCTTCCAGACCAACTGATGCTGAAGAAAGATTAACATTGATTTCTTTTACGTCATTTTCTTTGACTATAATATCAGTGAGCTCTTTGGTTTTATAACCAACAAAAGAAAAGATTAATGTATAAGTACCCGCTTTAATATTTACTGAATAGTTGCCGTCAAAATCTGTTGTGACTCCGTTATTGGTACCTTTTACTAGAACATTGGCAAAGGGCATTGTTTCATTGAATTCTTCATCAATAACTTTACCTATAATTTTACTTTGTGAAAAAAATGAAGATAATATAAAGGAAAAAAACAGTAACGTAAGAATTCTCACTTAATCAAATTTTCTGCAATTATATATATAAAAAAACTGCCTTGTCGATTTAACAAGGCAGTTTTCTAAAATTTAACTTTTACTTAATATATTAACTAAATGTTAATTGACGTATTTTTAAAAAGCTCCTTTTGAAGATGCATATGTCCAAGAAAAATCAGAAGGGTTAGCACCTACTGTATTAGATCCTGTAGCTACCACTGTACAAATTGTTGCACCATCTGCTTCGAAAGTACAAGTTGCGTCACCAGCTTTTTCATTGAAAATAGATCCATCAGTAAGATTCGGAGTAAAGCAATCTGAACCACCATCTGTAGCAGGAGTAAATTCATATCCAGAAAAAGATAGCGCTCCAGACATGTAAGTTGCATTATCTGCAGCTTGATCTAATTCTATATCTTTACCATCTGTAAAATTCATTACATATACATTGTTATTAGCACCCGTAGCACCTTTTCTGTAATCAGAAATTTCACCATCTACACCAGTAGCAGAACATTCATCATTAGTACCAACTAACGTAATGTTGTTTAATGTAAAACTTCCTGGAGCAGAACCTTCAGGGCCGTCAATTTCTAAAGCATGATCTGAAGCGGAATTAAGAATTACCATCGAATTTGAGATAGTTCCAGAATAAGCTTGATCAATGTCTAGTCCATCATCTCCTTGACCCCAAACTAATAAATCAGAAGCATTAACTGTTCCTCCAAAAAACTCGATACCGTCATCTACATTACCAACCACTTCAACATGATCAATTGTTGTACCAGTACCAACACCACCTAAAGTCAAACCATTGATTTCATTGCCTTCACCAATTTCAGCACCACCGTGTCTTATAGAAACATATTGTATTACACCTGAATTATCAGCAGGATCGCTACCGCCGTATAATCCGTTAGTTTCTGAAGCAGGAATCCCTTCAATTTGTAATTCTGTTACATCACCAGAAAAAGAACATGGAGCATTGCCTAATACCAATAAACCTCCCCAAAGTCCTCTTACATTTTCAGTTAAAGAAGAACCAGAAGTTTGTCCAACAGTAATATCGTCAGATTCTGAAGTCATAACAATAGGAGCACTAGCAGTACCTTCTGCCATTAATTTTCCACCTCTAGCAACTACTAAAGAGGAAGCATTTGCACCAGTACCAGCTGTAGCTTTTATTATAGTGCCTGCTGGAATAGTCAAAGTTACACCGCTTGGCACAATAACTCTTCCTTCTAAGGTCCATACTACTGAAGCATCTAATGTTTGGTCAGCAGCTAAAGTACCGGATAGTTTGTATTCTGTAGCAGCAAATTCACAAGAACCATCATCTTTAGTGGCATCTGAATTGTAATTAGTAGCAGTTGGGTCAGTACATCCGTCAGTTCCACAACTATTTAACAACCCTAATGTAAGGATTGCAGCAAAAAAAGGTAATTTTATATTTTTCATTATTTTATTTTTATTAAAAGTTAAATTATGAGACAAAGAAACTTGTAATACTTAATTACACTCTTTACTAATCGTTAAAAATTGATTATTTGTATGTTAACACTACATTATGATTGTTAAATAAAGACTAACTAATAATAAATATTATGGATGTTTTTAATTAATAATATGTTAACTTAAAGGATAGTATTAATATTAATTTGCTGTTTATTTTTATGAAAAATATAAATTATGTCTAAAAAAATATTGATTGTTGACGATGAAAAAGATATTTTGGAACTATTAGATTACCATCTTATTAAAGAAGGTTATAAAACAATGAAAGCTTCTAATGGGAAAGAAGCTATTTTAATTGCCAAAGATTTTTTGCCAGATCTTGTTTTATTAGATTTAATGATGCCAGAAATGGATGGAATAGAAACTTGTATAGAATTTAGAGAAGATAAGCTACTAAAAGATACTCTAATTGCTATTTTAACTGCCAGGGCCGAAGACTATTCTCAAATAGCTGGGTTAAATGCTGGTGCGGATGATTATATTAATAAGCCTATAAAACCAAGAGTTTTAATAAGTAGAATTAAAGCACTTCTTAGAAGAACTGATTCGAAAGTTAATTCTGAGTCAAATGAAGAATTGGAAATTGATATCGAAAAATATGTTGCAATTCTGAAAGGAGAGGAAATGTTACTTCCTAAAAAAGAATTTGAACTTTTAGCACTTCTTTTCTCCAAACCTGGAAAAGTTTTCACCAGAGATGTAATATTAGCTAGAGTATGGGGAGATGATATTATTGTCGGTGATAGAACTATTGATGTTCATATAAGAAAATTAAGAGAAAAAATAGGCAGCCAATTCATTAAAACAGTAAAGGGAGTTGGGTACAAATTAAAGTTGTAACATTTTTCTAAATTCATTTAGAATGACGCTCGTTGCTCCCCAAACTATTTTATTATTTAAATCTAAATAAGGAACTTCAAAATTCACATTTCCACTACTTTTCTTAAAGCTCATCTTCTTAATCTTAATTACATCTTTTTTAAATAGTTCTTCAATATTTACTTCAATTATTCGTTTAACCTCCCTTTCACTAGCTTTGAAATCTGGTGTAAAATCACAATAGCCTACAAAAGGATGAATTAAAAAGTTACTCGGAGGAACAAATACTTGTGTTAACTCACCAATAATATTAATGGAAATAGGATCAACGCCAATTTCTTCCTTAGTTTCTCTCAAAGCAGTTTCTTTCATAGATTCACCACTTTCATTTTTACCACCTGGAAAAGATATTTGGTTGCTATGTGTGCCTTCGTACTCTTGTCGTTCAATTAAACAAAAAAATGTTTCCCCATCTTTAGGATAGATTAGTAATAAAGTACTTGCAATCTTTGGATTTTTATTTTTAAAATCTAGCTCGATTTCATTTCTGTATGGAGCCAATTCTTTATGCGCCTGTTTACCAGGAAGTGGAAGATCAAACGCCTGAAAAATTATATTTATCCTAGTTTTAAAATCCAATAAAAATAATATTAGTTACAAAGATTGTATAAATATCAAAACTGAAATGCTACTATGCCAATTTGTTTTCTAATTTTGAATAATATATGAAAGAACTTTGGTCATCTAGCGTATTTTGGAGAGTTTTAATAAATTCAATTGGTGTTGTTTCTGTTATTCTTGGTTTTTGGTTGTTGGTTAAGCTAATTAAGTTCATCTATTCCCTTAGAAAAAACAAAAATCTAAATGCTAAGAATTACATTGACCTACTGCCAATTCCAAGTGAATTTATAGGAGACGTTCAAATAGGAATTACTTTAAACAACGAACAAAACATAGACTTTAATATTTTAGATAATAAAGAAAAGCAATTGGAAAATATTTACAATGGAAATATTGAAAAAGGAGAGAAGATTTTTAAAATAGATTCTCTTAAATTTAAAAATGGCGAATATTTCATTTCAATTAAGACCAATCACCAAAATATTTTAAGGAAAATTTTAGTTGATAATTAATTGTATTTTTACCCAACTAATATCTCTGTTAATTAAATAGAAAATTGAATTCAAATTCTAAAATATCTCTCAGTGTAAATAGTGAAACAGGATTTTTAAAATCGGTTGTTTTGGGAATTCCTGACGATATTGGTCCAGTTCCCAATATTGAAGAATGCTTTGATCCTTCCTCTGTTTACCATTTAGAAAATAACTCTTATCCTACTGCGATAGATATCTCTAAGGAGATGGCAGATTTTTTGGAAGTATTAAATAAGTACAATGTGAAGGTTTTAAGACCAGAAAACATTCTAAATCTTAATCAAGTTTTTGCTAGAGACCTAGGGTTTGTTATACAAGACACTTTCTTAATTTCCAATATCATTGAAAATAGATCTAATGAAATTCCAGCTATTGAACATATTATAAACCAAATTAGTTCTGATAAAGTTTTAAAGATTGATTCTAATTCAAAAATTGAAGGCGGAGATGTGACTATTTTTAAAAACCATGTTTTTATTGGAGCTTCTAACCCAACAGATTTTAATAAATATAAAGTTGCTAGAACCAATTTTGAAGCAGTAGATTTTATTAAAAATTATTTTCCAAATAAGAAGGTTATGGGTTTTGAACTATTTAAATCCGATACCGACAAGAACGAAAACACCTTACACCTAGACTGTTGTTTTCAACCTGTTTCCAACGATTTAGCCATAATAGCACCTGATTCTTTTAAAAATAAAAGAGATGTTGGTTATTTAGAAGAATTAATCGGCAAGTCTAATTTGTTCTATCTATCTAAAGAAGAAAAAAACAATATGCATTCTAATATTTTTTCGATTTCTCCCAAGGTAGTAATATCCGATAAAAGATTTTCAAGATTGAATAGTTGGTTACAACAAAAAGATATTCTTGTGGAGGAAATAAATTATTCAGAAATATCTAAAATGGGAGGTTTGTTTAGATGCTCCACTCTTCCATTAATAAGAGATTAATGTCGCAAATAACAAATAGTATTTTAATGATTAAACCAACGGGCTTCACTTACAATGGGGAGACTGCAGAAAATAATCATTTTCAAAATCCAATAACTACCCAAACCCAACAACAAATATCTGAGAATGCTCTTAGAGAATTTGACAATTTGGTTTACAAACTAGATACTAAAGGGGTTAATCTTACTGTGCTAGACCCTAAGGACAATCACCTAAATCCAGATGCTGTCTTTCCCAATAATTGGTTTTCTGTTCATAAAGACGGAACTAAAGTTCTTTACCCAATGTTTGCCAAAAGTAGAAGAAAGGAAAGAGACTTAGAAATTTTCAACTTACTAGAAAAGAATTTAAATTTTAAAATTAAATCTACTGTTGATTTAACAATCTATGAGCAAGAGAATCTATATCTAGAAGGAACAGGAAGCATGATTTTAGATAGAGAAAATAAAATAGCTTATGCTGCTTTATCGGAAAGAACTTCCAAAAAAATTTTGATTGACTTTGGTCAGAAAATGAATTACAATATTGTTCACTTCAATGCTCTTCACACAGTTAACCATATACAGTCACCCATTTACCATACCAATGTAATGATGTGTCTTGGAGATAGTTTTTCTGTAATTTGTTTGGAGACAATTTATGACCAACTGGACAAGGTTAAGGTTTTAAATTCCTTAGAAGAAACTAACAAAGAAGTTATTGAAATTACTGTCCCACAAATGAATAATTTTGCTGGGAATATGCTACAAGTTATTGGTGCAAATAACTCTCCAATTATTGTTATGTCACATTCTGCTTTTGAATCGCTCAATAAAACCCAGCTTAAAAAATTAGAGAAGTTTGGTGAAATAGTATTTTCTGATCTTTCTACAATTGAAAATTATGGTGGTGGAAGTGCACGGTGTATGATGGCAGAACTTTTTTACTAAAGTTTATTTAAGTCAAATCCAATTTTTTATTTAAAATTTTCTTAGTTAACAGATAGATAAC
>JADHMB010000059.1 GCA_016780365.1 Flavobacteriales bacterium | reverse complement strand
AATAAAAATATTTTTATAGGGGGTTCTACCAATGGAATAGGATGGGAATCGGCAAAGCTTTTTGCAAAATATGGAGGAAACTTAACACTTGTAGCAAGAAATGAAAACTTGCTCTTGCAAAGACTCCAAGAATTGCCCAAAAATGCAGATCAACAACACACTTATATTATTGCGGACTTTAGTAATCCAGAAAATTTAGAAAAAACCATTAAAGAATTTGTCCTAGATAAATCTATAAATTACGATATTATAATCAACAATACTGGAGGTCCGCCAAGCGGGCAATTAGAAGAAGCGAGCACTGAAGAACTGTTAAGTGCTTTTAATCTACATCTTATATCTTTTCACAAAATACTTGGCTGTTTACTTCAAGGAATGAAAAGTAGAGAGGCTGGAAGTATAATAAATATTATTTCTACATCTGTTAAACAACCATTGAATGGGTTAGGAGTTTCCAACACAATAAGAGGCGCAGTAGCCAATTGGGCTAAAACATTAGCCAATGAATTGGGAACCTATAACATAACGGTTAATAATATTCTCCCTGGGGCAACCAATACAGGAAGACTAAAAGAAATAATAAAAAACAAAGCCCAAAAACATAATCTTCAAGAAAGTGAAATAGAAAAACAAATGGCAGATCAAGTTCCCCTGAAGAGAATCGCTGAACCTATTGAAGTTGCCAATGCTGTCGTATTTTTGGCTTCTGATAAGGCAAGATATATAAGTGGAGTAAACCTTCCTGTAGACGGAGGAAGAACCAAAAGCCTGTAGTTTTTAAGTTAATAATTTAAATCCCCGGCCATGAACATTGATAATTTGAATTTGTTCGTCGTGTTTTAGGTATTTTCTGAGTTTGGCAATATATACATCCATGCTTCTTCCATTGAAATAATTGTCGTCACCCCATATAGCTTTCAAGGCATGGTCTCTTTCTAGTATGTCATTTTTATTTTTGTAAAGTAAAATTAGAAGATCGGATTCCTTAGTGGTTAAACTCACGCTGAAATCATCTTTTGATAGTATTTGCATTTTTGGATTGAAAGTAAGTTTGCCAATTTTTATATCGTCAAAATGAGATTCTGTATCAGATGAAACTCTTTTTAAAATAGCACTTATACGAGCTGTTAACTCTTCCATATTGAATGGCTTTGTGATATAATCGTCCGCCCCAATCTCAAAGCCTTTTAGGGTGTCTTCTTTCATAGATTTTGCTGTTAGAAATATAATTGGAACTTTTTTATCAATTCCCCTTATGTCTTTAGCAGTGCTAAACCCATCTTTAATAGGCATCATCACATCCAAAATAACAATATCGTACTGGTTTTTGACAAACTCACGGTATCCTAGTTCGCCATTTATTTCCCAAGTGCAATTGAATCCTTTTGCCCTTAAATAATCTGAAGTGATTGACCCTAAATTTGAATCATCCTCCACCAATAAAACCTTTATATCTTTTTTCATAACTCTAATATTTTAGAGGATTTTAAATTTACTGTAAAAGTGCTTCCGTTCCCTAGCTTGCTTTCTACCATTATTTTTCCATTATGTAAGTCAATAATTGATTTTACATAGCTCAATCCCAAACCAAAACCTTTCACATTATGTAAGTCACCAGTTGGGACTCTAAATAACTTTTCAAAAATCCTTTTATGGTTATCCTTTGCAATTCCTATGCCATTATCTTTAATTCTGATAATTAGTCCGCCAATTACATCTCTAGTAGAAATAGTAACCAATGGAGATTTAGAAGAATATTTTAAAGAGTTGTCTAATAAATTGTGAATCACATTGGTTATATGAAGTTTGTCCGCCTCAATAATTTTATTTTGAGCCAAAAAGTCAATCTTAATTTTTCCATTTCTAGTATTGTAAGAAAGTTGAATAGATTTTATAGCTTTTTTTATTACCTCTTCGATATTAAAAACTTCTAATTTGAGTTCTGGACTAGCTTTTACAGAAACAGAACTTTCTAATACATTTTCAACAAGTTTCCCTAGTCTTTCATTTTCAGACTTAATGGTTTTAAGAAACCTATTTTGACTGGTATTATCTAGCTTTATATTTTTATCAGTTAATGCTTCACATGCAAGACCAATTGTAGCAATTGGAGTCTTTAACTCATGTGTCATATTATTTATGAAATCTGTTTTAATCCGTGTGTTTTTCTTTTGATTTTGAATTACTCTAATACTATAAATAAATGTTCCTAGAATAATTAAAATTAAAACCATTGAAAGGATAAGAACTGGTGTAAAAGATTTTGCAATTGACCAACGAAGTTTAAGAATATATAAAGTAAAAACTCTCTTTTCAGTAAATAAATCGTCATTTAAAAACTCCACAGAATAGCTGGTAGACCTTTCTAAAATAGAATTGTCAATATTCTCAAAGTTTGAAAGAAATAAAAGACCATTTTCATCTGTTATACTATAGTGAAAATCATTTTTTATCCCATGTTTCTCTAAAGATGCTTCAATTAACGAAATCACTTCTTTCTCCCCCAAGACTTTATCCAGATTAATATTAATATTTAGTGCCAGTTTTTTATTAATTATTCTAAATAAATCTTTTCTTTTTTCTGAAATTGACTTTTTAGAACTACTAATTTTTTTAAGAGTGTCTGAAAATTCAGATTTACTTCCAAATCTATTTTGAATAGGTAAAATATTTCCTCCAATTTTAGGAATAGAATAATTGGATTCGTTAAGAATTTTTTCTCTGAGCTCATCCCCAATTTCTGTAACACAAATCTCAAATAACGTATGAAAATTATTTTTTTTCTCGTTAAAAGTATTTTTTGCCCAATACAATTGAACTAGTAAAAAGCCCAGTAAAGCAAAACTGCTTAGAAAGATTATAACCTGAATGTATTTACTATTTTTTTTCAAATTATTGAATTTCTCTATAATGGAATATTACCATGTTTTTTCTTAGGAATAGTGGTCTTTTTATTTTCTGAAATTTTGTATGCTTTAATTAATTTTTCTCTTGTGTCTGAAGGTAAAATGACTTCATCTACATAGCCCCTGGAAGCTGCATTGTAAGGGTTGGCAAACATTGCTGCATATTCGTCTTGTTTTTCTTTGAGCTTATCTTCAGGATTTTTAGAATTAAGTATTTCTTTTTTGAAAATTATTTCAGCAGCTCCTTTAGCTCCCATAACTGCAATTTCTGCTGTTGGCCACGCAAAATTCATGTCTGCACCAATATGTTTGGAATTCATTACATCATAAGCCCCACCATATGCTTTACGAGTTATCACTGTAATACGAGGAACTGTTGCTTCACAAAAAGCGTACAATAGTTTTGCTCCATTTGTGATAATTCCATTCCATTCTTGGTCTGTCCCAGGAAGAAATCCAGGAACATCTTCTAAAACTAAAAGAGGAATGTTAAACGCATCACAAAACCTTACAAATCTTGCACCCTTTACTGAAGCATCCACATCCAATACTCCAGCAAGTACAGCTGGTTGATTTGCAATAATCCCAATGGATCTTCCTGCTAATCGAGAAAATCCAACCACTATATTTTCTGCAAATTCTTTGTGAACTTCAAAGAAACTATCAGCATCTGAAAGCTGATGAATAATTTCTCTAACATCGTAAGGTTGGTTTGGATTTTCAGGTATTACAAGATCGAGCTGTGGTCTTTTTTCATTTTGAAAATCATAAGATAAATTTTCGGGAATTTCTTCACAATTTTGAGGAATATAAGAAAGTAGAGTTTTTAAATTTTCAATAGTATCTAATTCGTTTTCACAAGCAAAATGGGTTACCCCAGATTTTACCATGTGGGTTTCGGCACCGCCAAGTTCTTCAGCAGTAACCTCTTCATTAGTAACCGTCTTTACAACATTTGGACCAGTGACAAACATATAAGATGTATTTTTAGTCATGAATATAAAATCTGTTAGCGCTGGAGAGTAAACTGCACCACCTGCACAGGGGCCCATAATTGCCGATAATTGTGGAACAACTCCAGATGCTTTGGTATTGTTGTAAAATATATCTGCATAGCCCCCAAGAGAAACCACTCCTTCTTGAATTCTTGCTCCTCCAGAATCGTTTAATCCAATAATAGGAACCCCATTTTTCATAGCTAGCTCCATTATTTTACATATTTTTTCAGCATGAGCTTCTGCAAGAGAGCCCCCTAGGACTGTAAAATCTTGAGAATAAACATAAACCAATCTTCCATTAACCGTACCGTAACCAGTGATTACTCCGTCCCCTAAAAATTTAGTTTTTTCTAATCCAAAATTTGTAGATCTATGGGTTACAAATCCCCCAATTTCCTCAAAACTATTGCTGTCAAGCAATAATTCTAGTCTTTCTCTAGCTGTTAGTTTCCCTTTTTTGTGTTGGGCATCAATCCTATTTTGACCACCACCAAGTTTGGATTCTTTTAACTTTTCTTCTAATTTTTCATTCTTCATCTTAGTTCATTAAATCCTCAATTTCTTCAGCTTCTATTGGAATATTTTCCATCAGGTTTTTAGGAGCACTATTTTTTTGAACAACTACATCGTCTTCTAATCTTATTCCAATCCCCTCTTCAGGAATATATATTCCAGGCTCTACTGTGAATACCATATTTTCTTCAATGGGCTCTGTCCAAGAACCAACGTCATGCGTGTCCAAACCAATATAATGAGATGTTCCGTGCATAAAGTATTTCTTGTAGGCAGGCCATTTAGAATCCTGATTTTGGATGTCCTTAGAAGAAATTAAATTTAGCTTTAATAACTCTTCCTCCATAAGCTTCCCAACTTCTTTGTGGTAATCATTTAGAAAAACTCCGGGATTTAACAATTTTGTAGCTTCATTTTTCACACGTAAAACAGAATTATATACCTCTTTTTGTCTAGATGTAAATTTCCCATTTACTGGAACACATCTTGTTAAATCCGAAGCATAATTTGCATACTCTGCCCCAAAATCCATTAAAATAATATCTCCGTCTTTACAGCTTTTATTGTTTTCAATATAATGTAAAACACAAGCTGATTTCCCAGATGCAATTATGGGAGTGTAAGCAAATCCCTTGGATCTATTGGAAAGAAATTCATGCATTAACTCAGCTTCAATTTCGTACTCCATTACTTCTGGCTTAATGAAACTTAAAATCCTTCTGAAGCCTCTCTCAGTAATATCACATGCCTTTTTCATAATTTCAATTTCAATGCTGTCTTTTACAGATCGGATTTGATGCATGATAGGGGCTACTCTAAGAGTTGGATGAATTGGAAAATCGGAAATAAATTTTTTCACAAATCTGTCTTCTCTTGTCTCCATAGAATTGGATGTTCTTAAATGCTCATTGCTATTTAAATAAACAGATTCACTTTCTATAACTAGTTGTCTAAATATAGTTTCGAACTGATCTAACCAGTATATTGTTTTAATTCCAGAAACTTCGGTTGCTCTTTTTTTAGTCAATTTCTCCCCCTCCCAAACTGCAATATGCTCACTAGTTTCTTTAAGAAATAATATTTCTCTATGTAATTTGTTTTTACAATCTGGAAAAATCACCAATATACTCTCCTCTTGGTCTACTCCAGAAAGATGAAATATATCTCTATGTTGGGTAAAAGGAAGTGTACTGTCTGCCCCAGTGTTGTAGATATCATTAGAATTGAAAACAGCTAAACTATTTCTCTTTGTTTTACTTACAAACCTTTCTCTATTATTTATAAATAATTGGCTATCAATTGGAAGGTATTTCATAGTTTATAATAATAATTAATTATCAGTAAAAATAACAATATTTAAAGGATTGTAGAATCTAAAAGTGATTTAGATTAAATGAAAAATAAAATTCGCTAAACTATTTAAAGCAATGACAATATGATGACAAATAAATTACAGATAATTATTGATTTTTGTAAGTATATAAAAGTTATTGAATACAGTCCAAATCATAGCGTTTACCCACAGGCAATTTAATTTTGACGAAATTGGTCTTTTTCACTTAGACGATAAGCAAAGAATTGATATTCTGACAAATTTAAAAACAAATTTGGATATTAATGAACTCATGTATCTCTCCACATGTAATAGAGTTGAGTTTATCGTAAGTCAAGAAAAAAAAATCACAAAGACTTTTGTAGAAAAGTTAATTAAACAACTTTTAGCTGATCAATTACCAGCAAATTTAAAAGACATTGTTGATAGAGCTGAGATTATAAATAGTAAAGCTGCAGTACACCATATTTTTTCAGTAGCCTCTTCCATTGATTCCTTAGTGGTTGGGGAAAGAGAAATAATAACCCAAGTTAGAAAGGCTTTTGAAGAATGTAAAGAGAATAATTTATGTGGAGATGTAATAAGAGTATTGGTGCAATCAACCATATCTACAGCAAAAAAAGTATATACCGAAAGTAATATTGGAACTAGACCTGTATCAATTGTTTCATTGGCTTTTTTAGAACTGAAAAAATATATCTCCAAAAAACCAAAGAAAATACTAGTTATTGGTGCTGGTAAAACTGTTACTTCAATGTTGAAATTTACAAGCAAAAACCAGCAACATCATTACACCATCTACAATAGATCTATAGAAAAAGCCCATAAATTAGTGGAGACTTTAAATATAGATGCAGAAGTTTTTCCACTTTCAGAATTGGCAAACCATAACTCTAAATTTGATTTTATAATAAGTTGTACTGGATCCAAGGAAATTGTACTTTCTCTGGAAAAGTTTCAAAAAATTAGCCCGAATAATACTAAATCGGTAATTGTAGATCTTGCTGTTCCAAACGATTGTGATATTAAAATCTCCGAAAACGAAAATGTAAAACTTATAAATGTAGACCAGTTAAAAGTTAGAGCAGAAGAAAATCTACAAGCTAGAGGCGAAGAGATAAATAGATGCCTAGATATTATAGAGAGACAAATTATTAAATACTATATAGCGGAAAAAGAGCGAAATCTTGAAAGAGCTTTAAGCTCTGTTCCAAAAAGCATAAAAGGAATAAGACAGAAAGCTTTTAGAGAAGTTTTCGCTAAGGAGTTAGAGACACTAGATCCAGGAGCAATTGAAGTAGTTAATAGTTTGGTAGATTACATCGAAAAAAAATACATAAGTGTTCCAATGAAGATGGCCAAAGACATTCTTCTAAAAGAAACAACGAAGTAATTTTTGCAAATAAAAAAAATAACCATAGGATCTAGAGGCAGCAACCTTGCCTTGTGGCAGGCAAATTATGTGAAAGATAAATTGTCTAATCTAGGAATTGAATCCAGTATTAAAATAATCAAAACTAAGGGAGATAAAGTTCAAAATTTAAGTTTTGATAAAATTGAAGGGAAAGGTTTTTTTACCAAAGAAATTGAAAACGCACTTTTAAATAATGAGATTGACCTTGCTGTCCACTCACTAAAAGACCTTGAAACAGACCAGCCAAAAGGACTCTGTATTGCCGCTATCCCAAAAAGAGAAGACCCGGCAGATGTTCTTTTAATAAATCCAAATTCTGTTGATGAATCAATGATTTTAAATATTATTAAATCTCCAGTTATTGGAACCTCATCAGCAAGAAGAAAAAATCAATTGCTTTTATTTCGTGAGGATGTTATTATTAAAGACTTGAGAGGAAATGTCCCCACAAGAATTAATAAATTAAGAACTAATGAATACGATGCTATTGTCCTAGCAAAGGCAGGACTTAACAGATTAAAAATTAATCTTTCTGAATTCTACGTTCAAGAATTACCTGTAAGTTCATTTATTCCTGCTCCAGCTCAAGGGGCCCTAGGTCTCCAAGTAAGAGAATCAGACAAAGACCTTAAAAAAATCCTAGAGAAAGTCTCCCACAAAGACAGTGAAGAAGATGTAAATTTTGAAAGAAAAATTCTAAATGGTATTAATGGAGGTTGTCATTCTCCATTTGGAGTTTATTCTGTAAAAGACCAAAATGGAGAAAGAACATCATGGGTCAGTTATTCAGACAAAGTAAGTGAAACACCAGTCAGATTTATTTCCAAGTCTTCCAATATTGAAACAATAGTTAATAAAATTAACAGCAAAATAAATCCGTTTTCTATTTGGATATCCAGATCCTTAGCCAAGGATAGTATTTTTAATAAATTGATTAAATCTTCATCAGTTTCTCTAACTGCAGAATCTTTGATAGAGATGAAAATTATAAAAATTGACACAATTCCTACCTGCAATTGGATATTTATTAATTCTGCTTTTGCACTTAATTCAATAATGCATCTAAAGAGTGGTTTAAAATCAAAAAAAATTGCTGCATTTGGAGAGTCTACAGCAAAATACATACAAAAAAATGGCTTAAAAGTTGATTTTATTGGAAAAGGAGCCCCAACTAATGTTGCTCAAGGGTTTTCTTCAATGGTGAATTCTAACGAAATAGTTTTTTTCCCATCGTCTAATAAGTCATTAGGAACTGTTCAAAGTATTATCGATAATAGAAATAAAATTATTTTAGAAACCTACCAGACCCTTTCAAAAGATAAAAAGGTGGGAAATCACGATTATTTGATTTTCACAAGTCCAAGTAATGTTGAGGCATTTTTACTTTCCAATAAAGTTAATAATCAGAAAATTATAAGTATTGGACCAAGCACGACAAAAGCACTTAAAAAAGCAGGAATTATTAACGTACTTGAATCTTTTCAAAGTTCTGAATTAGCCCTAGCAGACGCTGTATTTTCTCTAATTTAAAAAAGATGAATTATCTTGCTCATCTAGTTCTGTCAGGAAAAAATGAAGAAGTTTTATTTGGGAATTTTATTGCTGACGCTGTAAAAGGAAAATCTTATCTAACTTGGTCAAAAAATATTCAGAAAGGTATTTTGCTACATCGATTTATAGATCATTATACAGATACCAATCCACATTACTTAGCTGGTAAAAGAAGATTCTATGAAAAGTTTCCAAAAATGGGAGGGGTCATAAACGATATTCTTTACGACTACCTATTATGGCAATACGAGCTTAAACATAAAAATATACAATTAGATAAAGAAATAATTCGTTTTTATAGAATTTTAGATGGACTTGAAAATAAGATGCCTGAAAGGATCCTTTATATGTATCAATACATGAAAAAAGACGATTGGCTTACCAATTACCAGTACAAAAATGGAATTAAGAAAGCTCTTAATGGCATCGGAAAAAGAATAAAATACTCCGATAATTTAGAAAATTGTTTTGATATTTTAGAGTCTTCAATTTTTAACTTTGAAAAAGAGTTTGAAATGTTTTATAATGAAATTAAAGAGCACACATCTTCTTTTTGTGTAAATTAATGTTTTAAAACTTTAAAAATGGAAATCAAAGCCCCTTTTAATTTAAATGAATGGATTGAAAACAACCGACACCTATTAAAACCTCCAGTTGGTAATAAAAATCTATATATTGATTCTGGAGATTATATAGTGATGATTGTAGCTGGACCAAATGCTAGAAAAGATTATCACTACAACGAAACTGAAGAATTATTCTACCAAATTGAAGGTGATATCATTGTTAAAACTCAACAAGAGGGAAAATTAGTGGAATACAATATTAAGGAGAACGAAATGTTTTTATTACCTGCAAAAGTTCCACATTCCCCAATAAGATCTAAAGGATCAATAGGCTTAGTTATTGAAAGAAAAAGAAGCAAAGAACATAAAGATGGGTTGATGTGGTTTTCTGATACAGCTAATGAGTTGTTGTATGAAGAATATTTTCAATTAACCAATATAGAAAAAGATTTTTTAGCAGTTTTTAAAAGATTCTATTCCAATGAAAAATTAAGAACTTGTCCTAAAACAGGAGAAATTATGGAAGTAGATAAAAGATATATAGATTAGTTATTCTAGTAAATTTATATGGCCTTTTAAGGTGTTAAAAGTATTGTCAAAATCAAAATACTCTATTTTCCATATATAGCTATCTATTTTACATTTATTTCCTAAATATTTTCCATCCCAAAAATTATTTATTTCAGTTGTGTGGTATATTTCTTCCCCCCATCGGTTGTAAATCCATAATTGAAAACTTTTTATATTTTCTCCAACTATTTCAAATTCATCATTTTTTAAATCTCCATTTGGAGTAAATGTATTGGGGACAAAAATAGAACCTCTTATGTTGACTTCAACCGTGTCGGAAGCCAAACAGCCAATCGAATCTGAAACATTTAATATATATAATGTAGTTTCCGTAGGGTTTATTTGAGGGTTTAAGCAATTATAGCAAGATACCCAAGAGCTAGACTCCCAGAAATAATTAGTTGTATTTGTATTTCCATTCAAAGATATGGGTTCACCAAAATTCATCCAAAAATCTGTTCCAGCATTTACAATAGGATATGGAGCTACATTGACTGACACTTCAAATGTGTCTTTACATCCAAAACTATTTTCGACAATTACTTTATATAGGGTGTTTTGTAATGGGAATGCATACGTCCAACTACTGTCATAATTAGATAAATTATTACCTGGATACCAAAAATATTCTATCCCATCTTTTGCATATATTTCAGCAGTATCCCCAAGACAAATTGATGTATCTCCAAACGCACTCCCAGAATATCCAAAAACAAGAACAACAATGGAATCTGAAGACTGCCCACAGGCATTTTGAGAACTCATGTAAAAAGTCATATTAGAATCACTTTTAATCCATATATTATTTCCTATGGTATCGTAAGGGTTAATTAATGGACTCCATATAGCAGATTCTATATTAGATGGAGCAACCAATAAAGAGTCTCCAAAACACAAATTTACGGTGTCTTGAAGAATAATATTTGGGATTGAAATATCAACATCAATGTATACAGAATCTGTATATACGCAACCGTTTGGGGTAGTGATATCTACATAATACATTGTGCTTTGGGTCGGACTTATAATAGGATTTGCACTGTCTATATATAATATGTTTGTTCCTGACCAACGGTAAGTAATTCCACCATTAGCAAATAGTGTCAAACTATCTTCTTTGCAAATTACACTATCGCTGCTTGTCTGGTATATATCATTTGGTATGTTAACATCAAAATAGGCAGTATCCACCCCGCAGCTATCAATAGCTATTAGCATGTAGGTAGTCGATACAGATGGAGTAGCAATTACCTGTTGTGAAAGACTATCTGAGAGAGAATTGGTTGGAGACCAAATAAACTGCGAACCTCCATAAGCATTTAGAGTGGATACTGTTCCAGGACATAAAACACTATCGCCAATAACCAAAGCATTGTTTACAGCATAAATATTAATTTGAATATTTGCAGTATCTGAAAGTACACAGGCATTAGAATCAGAAACAATTAAACTAACATTGTAAGTTCCAGTATCACTGTAATTATGATTTGGACTATCTATATTTGAAGTGTTTCCGTCTCCAAAATCCCATAGGTATTGGTTGCCTCCCTGTGAAAGACTTGTAAATTGATAAGAATTTGGTAGACAGGCGAAGTAGTTGGGGATACTAATACTAGAACTTATACTTTCTAAATCAAATTTAAAAGCACCAAGATTACAGGGTGCTCCGTTGGTATTGGAAACTACATTAGGAGTTGTTGGAAAATCGTTATTGCCTTGGCAACCAGCACAAACAGCTTGGTAGATTTTGCCATTTTTATCAAATCTACTTGTTCCACCATCTACATGTTCTCGACTTTGATTGCCGCCAAAATAGCCTCCGTATAACATCGATTGCATATCTTGATTAAAAAC
>JADHMB010000058.1 GCA_016780365.1 Flavobacteriales bacterium | reverse complement strand
CCGCTTTATTGAAGAGTCGTTTTAACTGGTTTTGGGTAGGATTTTATAAAGTAGAAGGGAATCATTTAATTCTCAATGCTTTTCAAGGACCTGTAGCATGTGTAAAAATCAGGAAAGGAAAAGGAGTTTGTGGGAAATCCTGGGAAGAAAATAAATCAATTGTAGTAAAAGATGTAGATTTATTTGATGGCCACATAGCATGCAATGAAGCTTCAAAGTCTGAGATTGTAATTCCAATTAGGGATAAAAAGGGAGAGGTTGTATATATTTTAGATGTAGATCACGATAAAATAAATGCATTTGATGAAGTAGATGAAAAAAATTTAAGTTTAATTAATGATTTAATAATTAAAATAATTTGAGATTTCTTTACATAATATTATTGCTAGGGTTATTCAGTTGTGCTCAACAAACTTCTCTCACTGGTGGAGATAAAGACACCCTAGCTCCTGTTTTAATGGTGGATTCAAATATGAGTTTGGTTAATATGAAACAAACCAGTATAAATTTAGAATTCAATGAAAATGTTCAATTTTTAAAAGGAAATAGAGCCTTAATAACCAACCCTTCAATTAATGAAGTAGAAGTAACAGAAGAAAAAAATAAAATTGAAATAAACTGGAAAGACACTCTTAATCCAAATACTACTTATTCTTTCTTATTTATAAACTCCATTGCTGACATTACCGAAAAAAACAAAATAAATGAATTTAATTATGTAGTATCTACGGGTCCAAAAATTGATTCTGGATTTCTAAAAGGAACAATTATAAAATATCCAGAAAAAAAGTTTTTTGAGAACGCATTATTAAGGATAGTCAATGTTAACGATAAATTATACACTTATAGAACTTACACAGATAAAAATGGGAAATACCAACTTAACAATATAAAAAATGGAGAATACCAATTGTATTGCTTTCAGGATGAGAATAACAATTTATTATTAGATACTTTAACTGAGAATCATGGTTTTTACAGAGATACTATTTTAGTGAGTGACAGCTCAACAATTTTAAATGCTATTGCTTTCAGCCCAAAAAGAAAAAAAACACTGGAAAAGTCCTCTTTTAACCATTTTGGGAAGCTAGAGTTAGAATTTAATATTCCCGTGGATTCTTGTATTGTCACAGACTTAACCACCAACACAATCTACCAATCCAATACGATGAACACTAAGCATCTTTTTTATTTTTCTGATACACTAGCAAAACACTCTCTAATAATAAAATCTGGAAATGATTTTAAGGACACAATAAGAGTCTCTTTTGAGGATAAAACAGAACTAGAAAATAAAATTTCTTACAAAGAACAAAAGTCCAACACTCTTATATCCAATGAAGGATTCACCCTTGAGTTTAATCAATTCATAAAAGAAATTGATACATCTTTGATAAAAATAGTTGTAGACTCAGTTCTAATAAATGCTTCTTTTAAAATAAATAAAAACTTTCTTACTATTCTACCAAAAAGCAAGGTCAATAATTATAAAATGACTCTTCTTCCAAATAGTATAACTGGCATAAAAGAAGCTAAAAAAGATACTAGCATTGTCAATTTTATGATTTCCAATAATAATAATTTATCAACTCTAGAGCTTGCTATCTTTAATATTCCATATCCAAAATCTATTATTCAAATTATTCAAAACAAACAAGTAGTAAAAGAGTTAAGATTGTCAGCAGATAAACTAGAATACTCCATTTCAAGATGTAAGCCAGGTGATTATGAGATAAAGCTAATAGGAGATTTGAATGGAGATGGGTATTGGACAATTGGGAATATTGAAAATAATGTTTTACCAGAACCAATAGTGGATTATAATGGGGTATTGCAATTAAAGAAAAATTGGACCAGTAATATTCAATGGGACTTTAAATTAGAAGATTAAAGTCATCCGCATCTTTTAAAACTGGGAATTTATTTCGAAACGAGTCTAGTTCGTTTTTATCAAAGTTATTAATCTGGACTCTTGGCATATTTTCCATAAAATCATCCATTCTTTCCCCTTTAAAATCATAAACTCTTGAGTTGCCATTGTATTTTATTTCGTTGGCATCTTGACCTATTCTATTAACACCAACTACGTAAGACATATTTTCAATTGCTCTGGCTTTAAGTAAGCTTTTCCAAGCGTTAGATCTAACAGCTGGCCAATTGGCTACATATACCAAGATGTCATAATCAAATTCGTTATTTTTATATTTATTTTTACTCCATAATGGGAAACGTAAGTCATAACAAATTAATGGTTTTATTTTCCAGCCTTTTAATTCAAAAACTAGTTCTCTTTCTCCTTTAGAGTAGTGTCTGTCTTCATAAGCCATTGAAAAAAGATATCTTTTGTCGTAGTATTGAATTTCATTTGGCTTTACTACATATAACCTGTTGAAAAATTTGTTGTTTTCTTTTATGGGTATGCTTCCTAATATACATGTATCTAGGCTTTTAGAGTGCTCTTGCAACCAAAACAGTGTTTCTCCTGAATTATTTTCTGCAATATTTTCAGTCTTCATTGAAAACCCAGTGGTAAACATCTCTGGTAAAATTATTAAGTCTACAGGCTCTAAGGATTGAAATAATTTATCGTACTCCAACCTATTGGCTTTAGGATTTTCCCAAATAATATTGCTTTGAATAGAAGCTACTTTTATCATTTATAATTTGAAACAATTACTTAAAAATACATATAAGTTTTATATTTAAGGATAAAATAAATTTGCTAAAGCAAAAAAAATAAACAACACTTCATTGCATAAAAAAGAATCAAATAAAGCCATAATATTTCTCATTTTATCAGGGTTCTTTTTGGGTTCGATAACCCTATTAAACATCCTTGGGACATCTAAGTTCATAGATTATTCCTTTGCTTTTTTAGGTTTTGAAGTACCATTTGTTATTGCCATAGGAGTCCTCCCATATCCAATTACCTTTTTGTGTACAGACCTTATAAGCGAGCTTTATGGTAAAAAAAGAGCGAACTGGGTAGTTTGGATGGGGCTTGCTCTAAATGTCTGGGTTATGTTCTTCATTTGGCTTGCTGGAATATTAGACCCTCCAGAACAAATATTGACCAACTCCCCACTATATGAAATTAATAATAGCGAAGTATTTATACACTCTGAATATGCATTTTACCACATAAGAAAATTAAGTATGGGAGCAACTTTGGCCTCTATGATTGCATATTTAAGTGCCCAATTTATAGATGTAAATATATTTCACTATTTAAAAAGTAAAACAGGAGATAAAAAGCTATGGTTAAGAAATAATGTTTCTACCCTTATTAGTCAATTAGTTGATAGTACTGCAGTGATATTAATCACTCATTTTGTGGTAGATGGATTGCCAAAAACAATTGATGGTGAGCTGACCCACTCTTTAATTTATTTTATAATGTCTGGATACGTTTTTAAGATGGTGATAGCTATTTTGGACACCATTCCTTTTTATTATTTAACTAAGAAATTAAAATCCTACATTTAATTATAAGCTTTTTTTAGAAGCTTTATATCTTTAATGGCTTGTTGCATTTGGGTTGCACTAGTTCCATCATAAAAACCTCTTATTCTTTGTTTTTGATCTATCAAAACAATATTCTCGGTATGAATAAAATCTGCGTCACTCCCGTGCTGAAAATTTGGATCGTTTATGTCAGGAACTACCAAGTAGTCTTGTCTTGCCAATCGATAAAGTTCTTGTTTTTCGCCAGTTAAAAACTTCCAATATTTATGGTCTACACCATATTTTTCCGCGTATCTGTAAAGAACATTTACATTATCTACTTCGGGCCACACAGTATGTGATAGAATTAAGACGGAAGTATCTAACTTGAAATGTTTGTGTATTGTTAACAAATTAGTAGTCATTTTGGGACAAATTGAAGGGCAGGAAACAAAGAAAAAATCTACCAAAACAATTTTATCTAGCATTATTTTTTTAGTGACTTTTTGATTGAGTTGATCTATAAGGTCAAATTCAGAAATTTTATGATCTCCTCCGTTAATTCCTCTCCCTCTTCCATGGAGGGAGGAATCTACTAGTTCTGGATTTATATCATTAGGCTGATAAACAGGTAATTTTCTATCATTTTGCCATTCTAGATTTAGAAAAATTATAACTCCAGCACCAGAAATGAAAATTAAAAACAGAACCAATACTCTTTTCATTAATCTAAAATATTTATGTAGGTTTTTCCTGTAAATTTAGCGTTCTCCATCCCAGAATGGGCTTCTGAAATTTGTTCCCAGGAAAATTCATTTGCTGCAACAGGGTTAATTTTTTTATTCTCTAACAAATTAATTAACTCTTTTAATGCCTTTTGAAGTTGTTGAGGGTTTTTATCTGCTATTTCTAAAAGATTTAATCCAGCAATAGATTGTGATTTCAAAATAAGCATGGCTGGATGAATTTTTCCTATTTTAAACATTTGGAAAAGAGTGGGGAAAAGACCTTTTTTTTGATTTGTTCTATCTGAAATTCCAAAGAAAACTAAAGTCCCATTATTGTCTAATAATTGCATGTCTTTTTTAAATGTTTTACCACCTACAGAATTAAAAATTCCTTTGACCTTTTGGTTGGAAAATGCTTCTTGAATTTGAAGATTATACTCTTTTTTAGTTGTATCAATTGGAAAATCTACTCCATTACTTTTCAAATAAGTTAATTTAGATTCATTCCTAGTGAGCCCAATTATTTTACATCCTTTTTGTTTTAAAAGCTGGGTTAACGCTGTGCCAACTCCACCACTTGCAGAATGAATTAAAACCAAATCATTTTTTTCTAAATCAGTTTTTTGAACTGCTATTAAAGCAGTACAATATTGAGTCGCTAAGGCTAAGGCAATACCATTTTTTACAGACTTTGGAATTTCAATTAACCCTAGAGCTGTAGTTACTGCGTAGTGAGCATACCCTCCAAATCTTGTTAATGCAAGTACTCTTTTACCTACTAAATGATTGTTTTTAGGGTCTTTGGTTTTCTCTACAATTCCAACAACTTCATAACCTAATACAGCTGGCAAAGCAGGGGAAGCTCTATACAAGCCTTTTCTTGCCATGATATCTGCAAAATTAATTCCAAATGCATGTACTTTTATGAGAACATCTTCCTTGTTTATCAAATTTGGGACTGGAATTTCATTGATTTCAAAGGAATCTTTTGAAGAACCGTATTTTATTAGCTGTATAGCTTTCATTTTTAAAAAAGTGTGTTTGAATCAATAGATTGTTCGTAGCCCTGGTCTATCAATAATTCATTAAAATCTGAAGCTTCAACTGCTAGTTGGTCACATTTTTCATTTTCTGGATGGCCAGAGTGGCCTTTTACCCATTGGAAAGAGACATTATGTTTGTGGTAAATCAATAAGAATCTTTTCCACAAATCTGCATTCTTTTTCCCCTTAAATCCTTTTTTTTGCCATTGGAAAACCCATTTTTTTTCTACAGAATCTACTACGTATTTTGAGTCAGAGAAAACAACAACATCACTTTTATTACTTTTTAAATTTTCTAACCCAACGATTACCGCTAGAAGTTCCATTCTATTATTAGTAGTGTATCTAAATCCTTGCGAAATCTCTTTGTAATGTTTTCCTGCTATTAATACTATACCATAACCTCCTTTTCCAGGATTTCCTTTAGCAGACCCATCGGTATATAGGTTTATTTTCATCCAACTGCAGGATTTAGCTCTTCCCCGCATTTTTTACAAAAAATGGCGTCATCTTCATGATTATCAAACGAACAAGCGCTACAATATTGAGTATTTAAGGATGTTTTTGAGAGTTCGACTGAAATCATTCCAGTGGGAACTGCTATGATAGAATATCCTAAAATCATAATAATTGAAGCAAAAAATTGTCCCAAGGGAGTTTGGGGAGCAATATCTCCATATCCTACGGTAGTTAACGTTACTATTGCCCAATAAATACTTCGAGGTATAGATGTAAACCCATCTTTAGGATCTTCTAACATATAAATGATGGTTCCCATTAAAACAACAATAGAAAAAACTACAAAAAGAAATACGACAATTCTCTGCTTACTTGCAATAAATGCTTTTTTTAACGCAGCTGCCTCTTTCACATATCTTATGAGTTTTAGTATTCTAAATATTCTAATCAGCCTGATGGTTCTAATACTTTTAATGGAGGAGATGTTATTAGCTCCAATACCAATTCCGATGTAAGAAGGAATAAGAGACAATAAGTCTATTACGCCATAAAAGCTAAATATGTATTTCAAGGGGTTTTTTACGGAGAAAATTCTTAATAGATATTCTAAAGAAAATAAAATAGTAAATATCCATTCTAAAATCTCAAAAAGCCAAGACCATTCTTCTCTATAGGATTCTACACTTTCCAGCATCACCACAATAACACTGAGTAAAATCATGACTAGTAAAGCAAGATCAAACAACTTTCCCATAGGAGTATCTGCTTCAAAAATTATTTCTTGTATTTTTCTTTTTAGCTTATTCATTTAAAAATGAACTAATAATTTTAGGATAATTTAATAATTCTTCGCGACTTATTTTTTTCTTAAGTGAATTTAATGTTTCATTACTATCTACTTCAATCTCATACTGAGCTATTATTTTCCCCTCATCATAATTTTCATTTACATAGTGAAAGGTAATCCCAGTTTTCTTTTCTTTATTACTTAAAACTAATTTATGAATATTGTCACCATACATCCCTTTTCCTCCATATTTTGGCAAAAGAGACGGGTGGACGTTAATTATTTTCCCATTAAATCCCTCAATAAATTTTCTAGGTATTTTTAAAAGGAAGCCGGCTAAAACTACCAAATCAATTTGGTTGCTATTTAATTCATTTACCAATTTATTTGAGAAGGATAAATCCTCTTGTTTTAATAAAATTCCTGAAATTTGGTATTTTTTCGCATGTAAAATGGCTCCACTATTTTTATTATTTGAATAAATAACTGAAATATTTACACTTTTATTGCCATTAAAATAGCGGATAATATTTTCAACATTAGTTCCTTTTCCTGAGGCAAACAAGGCTATTTTCATGATTTGTTTTTCGAAATATAGACATAGATTGGTATTTAATCAACTTTAGTTGTTGAATAAGTTTAAACTAAAGTATTTTGTTGAATAAAGGAAAAGTTATTTATTTGCACTGCAAACAATTAAAAAACACAATATGTCAGACGTAAAATCTAAAGTTATATCAATAATAGTTGATAAATTAGGAGTTGACGAAGGAGAAGTAACTAATGAAGCTAGTTTCACCAACGATTTAGGGGCAGATTCCTTAGATACTGTAGAATTAATTATGGAATTCGAAAAAGAATTTAATATTGCTATCCCAGATGAGCAAGCTGAGAATATTCAAACTGTTGGTGAAGCAATAAAATATATTGAGGAGAATAAATAACTCTCTTCAAGTCGTACCAAGCCTGCATTTATGAATAAAAAACGAGTTGTTATAACTGGTATGGGGGCATTGACCCCAATTGGTAACTCTGTTGATGAATATTGGAAAAACCTTTTGTCTGGTAAAAGTGGTGCCGAGCCAATTACCAAATTCGATGCCAGTCTATTCAAAACTAAGTTTGCCTGTGAAGTTAAAAACTTTGATCCATTAGATATAATGGACCGAAAAGAAGCTCGTAAAATAGATCCTTTTTCAGCTTACGCACTAGCTACTACACAAGAAGCAATTTTAGATTCTAAATTAGATTTGGAAAAAGTGAACTTGGATAGAGCTGGAGTAGTATGGGGATCAGGTATTGGAGGAATGTACACTTTTCAGGAAGAATGTTTTAATTTTAAAGATGGAGATGGAACCCCAAGGTTTAACCCGTTTTTTGTGCCTAAAATGATAGTAGATATCGCAGCAGGTCATATATCAATTAAATATGGGCTACGTGGTCCAAATTATGTGACAGTTTCTGCATGTGCTTCCTCAACCAATGCTATTATTGATGCACTGATGCTAATTCAACTTGGTAAGTCGGATTTTATAGTTACTGGAGGGTCTGAAGCGGGTGTTAATATTTCTGGAATAGGTGGTTTTAATGCTTTAAAAGCTCTTTCAACTCGAAATGATGATCCAGGTACAGCTTCAAGACCTTTTGATGCAACAAGAGATGGATTTGTTCTTGGAGAAGGATCGGGATGTTTAATACTGGAAGAATTAGAACATGCCAAAAAAAGAGGTGCGAAGATATATGCTGAAGTTGCGGGTGGTGGACTAACTGCTGACGCACATCATATTACTGCCCCACATCCTGAAGGTAGAGGAGCAATTAGTGTAATGAAATTGTCTTTAGAAGATGCAGGAATGAATCCAGAGGATATAGATTACGTGAATGTACATGGTACATCTACACCATTAGGGGATATTTCTGAAACTTTAGCAATTAAAGAAGTATTTGGTGAACATGCCTACAAATTAAATATAAGCAGTACAAAATCTATGACAGGTCACTTATTAGGTGCTGCTGGTGCTATTGAAGCTATAGCCTGTGTTAAATCTATTCAGGACAATGTAATTCCGCCAACTATTAACTTCAAACACAAAGACGAAAATATTGACTATAACCTTAACTTAACTTTAAATAAGGCTCAAAAGAGAGAGGTAAAAGCGGCATTAAGCAACACATTTGGTTTTGGGGGCCACAACACCTCAATTATTGTGAAAGAATTCAATGATTAGTTTTTTTTTTAAAAAAAAGACATTACCACTACTTAACGAAGATTTTATATTTTTTTTGAAAAAAAAGTTTGGAGTTCATCCAGTCAATCAAAAACTATATCTAGAGGCTATCACCCATAGTTCTTATAAAAACATTGAAAATAGTCAATACGACAACGAAAGGTTAGAATTTTTAGGAGATGCATTTATCTCTTTGGCTGTTGCTAATTACTTATTTAAAGTTTATCCCGATAAAAATGAGGGCTATTTAACTCAATTAAGAGCCAAAATTGTAAGCCGAGAAAGTCTAAATAAAATTGGAGAAGATATTGGGCTGCAAAATTTTATTTTATATCAAAAAAGTAGTAATAATTATAAGTCATTGGTTGGAAATACCTTTGAAGCTCTCTATGGTGCGATTTTAATGGATATAGGTATGGAAAAAGCCCAAAAAAGTATCGAAGAGTTTATTTTAAAAAGTCAAATAAATATTGATCAAATAAAAGAAGAGAATAGAGATTACAAAAGTGAGTTATTAATGCTCTTTCAGAAAAAAAGAACTGCAATTGTTTTTAAGACAATTAAGATAGACCATGTTCATCAAGAAGTTAAATTTAGCTCGGAAGTGTTTTCTAATGGAAAAAGTATTGGAAAGGGAATCGGATCTTCGAAAAAAGCAGCAGAACAAGATGCATGCAGAGTAGTTCTTAGCGCGACTTAGTCATTTTTAAAAATCCTATTTCCTTGGCGTCTAAAAACCTCCATTGACCTCTTTGCAAATCATTTTTTTTAATTCCAGCAAATTCTATCCTATCTAAATGCAGAAGTGTTTTTTCAAAATACTCCATAGTTCGCCTTATCACTCTATTTTTTCCAGAATGCAGAGTGACTATTAACTGTGTTCTGTCTGTTTGTTGGCGACCGTATTTCACTTCATCGTACTTCACTTGGCCGTCTTCAAGATTAATTCCTTTAACCATCTCCTTTAAAGAGTCTGGGTGAAGACTGTTTTCCAATTGAATTACGTATTTCTTTTTAATTCCAAAACTCGGATGGGTCAAACGCTTAGTGAGCTCACCATCATTTGTAAGTAATAATAATCCTGTTGTATCTCTATCTAATCTTCCTACAGGGTAAACCCTCTGATCACAAGCCCCTTCAATGATATCCATTACGGTTTTTCTATCATGGGTATCTTTTACAGTGGTAATACAATTTTTAGGTTTATTGATTAAAATATATTGGTGTTTTTCAGCCTTCAGAACTTTCCCATTATAAACTACCTGGTCTTGTTCAGTTACTTTTGTTCCTAAAGTTGTAACTACTTTATTATTGATTTTAATTTTTCCTTCGGCAATTAAAACGTCCGCTTCTCTTCTTGAGCAAACTCCGGAGTTTGAAATATATTTATTCAGTCTAATCAATAGTTGGTATGAAAATTTCTTTATGGTGAGTGAATTTAAAAGATTTTAAATCTTTTTCAACATATATTAAGTCGAATCTTATATTTAAATCAATTTTATTTTTATTTATGTAATAATCAGCAGCATAAATTATTCTCTTTTGTTGGGCAATTGAAATTAGATTTTCTTGGGATATAATGGAGTTGGTTCTTGTTTTTACTTCGAAAAATACCAGCTCTTTATTCTTGAATGCTATTATATCAATTTCGCACTTTTGATGCCTCCAATTGGTTTCGATTATTTGGTAATTTTTTTTTATTAAATAGGAGAGTGCTTTTTGCTCTCCATCTTTTCCTGTTTTTTGACGATTTCCAGACAATTATTAAGTTTATTTATTGTTTTAATTATTAAGTTAATTATTTTAGATTTGAAATCTAATTAAAAATAAAATGAAAAAAATTCTTCTTCTTTCTGCAATCTTTTGCTACAGCTTTATTTCTGCACAAATTAAATCCCCTCAACCAAGTCCAACTGCTACAATTACTCAAAAAGTTGGAGTATCTAATATTTCTGTTGAGTACTCAAGACCTGGAGCTAAAGAAAGAGAAATATTTGGCGGGCTGGTAAGCTATGGAAAAATGTGGAGAACAGGAGCCAACAAAGCAACAAAAATAACTTTTAATGAAAATTGTGTTTTTGGTGGTGCTAAAGTTAAAAAGGGAAGTTATTCTTTATTCACTATTCCAGGAGAGAAAGAATGGACAGTGGTATTAAATAAAAATACTGAACTCTGGGGAGTTGGTGAGTACGACGAAAAAAATCAAGTTTGTAGTATTGTCTCTAAAGCCATTGAAACCAAAGATTTTACAGAATCATTTACTATTGATTTTGGAACATTCCAATCTTTTAGCGCAATAATGTCTTTGAAATGGGCAAATACCAAAATTGATATTAAGATAGAATCTTTAGAAGCAAAAAAATTAGAAAAACAATACTTAGAGCTATTGACAAAAGGTCCTTCAGCAAGTGATTATTACAATGGTGCTAAATTTTTTGCAGATAATACATCTGAATATGAAATGGCATTGGAATGGATAAATACTGCAATTGATAAAAGACCTGATGCATTTTGGATGCAGTTTCACAAGGCTAGAATTCTTAAAAAAATGGGAAATAAGAAAGAGTCTATTTCAGTAGCAGAAGAGGTGATTGCCTTAGCCAAGGAGAAGAAAGACGATTATGGGTACATTAAAAGAAGCGAGGATTTAATAAAAAGTATGAAATCTAAATAGCTTTTTTTAGATTGATTATTTTCTGAGTAAGAGTTGCAAATAGAATTACTAACAAACACCCAACTACATTATACCACAAATAACCCATTTGAAGCCAATTTGGTGCAAGTTGGTAATGGTTTAGGAAATGAATAGAAACCACCATTATTTCTGCAGCAATTGCACAATAAAAAACAGCATTAGATTTTACATTTTTAAAATAAAAAGCCACTACAAAAATTCCTAAAATTGTCCCGTAGAAAAGAGAACCAAGAAGATTAACCGCTTGTATAAGGTTTTCAAATAGCGAAGCAGTAGTAGCAAATAAAATTGCCAATACTCCCCAAAGAAGTGTAAAATATTTAGACGACATTAAATAATGGCGATCATTTTCTTTTTTCTTAATAGACCTTTTATAAATGTCTATGG
>JADHMB010000007.1 GCA_016780365.1 Flavobacteriales bacterium | reverse complement strand
ATGACTGTATAGTTCTGTTTTTATTGTCACAGTCAAAATTTATTTGAATTGAAACTTCGTGAGATCCTGAAGAAGCTAGGTACAATCTGGATAAATTTAGGTCGTAACTGTATCCAATTTTTATCATACCCATTTTAGCACCCACCAAAACTGCATAGTTTTGATTATCTCTGTACCATAACCCCAAAACATAAGATCCTTTTTCTCCATAAAGTCCGATATTAAGTTGTTCATTTAGTCCTTGTTTTTTGAAAATTATATTTGGAGAAACGATCCAGTTTCTCTTATCAATTGAGCTTTTATATCCAATTGGAAAATGGTAGCCAAAATTTATAGAATATTTTCTTTCCAATTTATATTGTTCTGAAAAGATAGATTGTTTAGGCTCTGTTAAGTGGTGGGTAGAAAAACCTAGAAAAAATTTCTCGCCATATGCCAAAATACCACTGCTGAAATCTACTCCGTTTTTAGAACTATTTAAGGTATTGTTAGCAGTTGAATAAACAAATCCACGGATTGGATCAATCATGTCTACAAATGTTAATTCATTTTGATTGAATTTGTTCTGCCAAAAGCTTGCCTCTATCCCAGTTCTTAAAGTGAAATTTTTAGAAATCTTTATTTCATAAGAATACATTCCGCTAATTCTATTGTTTTGAATAGCGTTGTTGAGCCTGTCAGATAATACCATAAATCCAAATCCACCATGAATTTTACTTATATTTTGATCGTAAGAAAACGAAGTGGTATTGAATATTTGTGGTAACCCAGTCCATTGAGATCTATGGTTGGTACTCAGTCTTGGACAATTATTAGTACCTGCAAAAGCTGGATTTAAGTAAATTGGATTGGAATAAAATTGAGTAAATTCCGCATCTTGACTAATTGCTATTTTAAAGGAAAAGGCAACAGAAAAAGAAAATATAATTTTCAGACATTTTTGAATAATACAATAATATGTCTTGTTGAAATTTATCATCCAATATTCATAATAGAGGTATAAAAATGATTAATCAATACATTTTAATACAATATTACTTTTAATTTTGAGTTATATACCAACAAAAATAACTGTGAATTATTGTAAAGTAGTTATATTTTCCTTTGTTTTCCTTGGCACAAATTGTTTTTCGCAAAAATCAATTCGTGTTCAAAAGCAAATCGAATACCAAATTGTCAAATGGACTGACAATTCAGACATTAAATTTCTGTGTCCTGAAAATGGCTACTTTGATCAACTTACATTCCAAGCTGTTTATCAATATAAATTACCATTTGCAGACTATGAAATTACAAGTTTTGAATTCAATGAAAGGCCACTAACTTATAATGAAAAGAAAGCATATTCCAGTATTTCTTTTGCTGATAAATATCTCCCTTCCTTTCGAAAACAAGAGCAAAATTCAACTCTTAAAAACAACCTTTTGCTAATAAACTGCATAAGAAGCTCTAATGGTGAATTGTACATAATGACGGATTTTAAGGCTCAAATAGTTAAAAAAACAAACCATTTAAAACGCTTTAAAAATTCAACTTTTAAAAATCAATCTGTACTTAACAATGGTGCTAATTGGTATAAGCTAAGTAATTTTGAGTCTGGTATTTATAAAGTTGATTACAATTATTTGATAAGTAATTCTATTATTAGTTCTGAAATACCTTCAAATAGCATTCATTTATTTTCCAATAATAAAGGGCTTCTAAGCCCAGTTAATGACGATTCTAGGCCAGATGATCTAGAGCAACAGTCCATTTTTGTCTTTGATGGCGGTGATGGGCTATTTTCTCAGGGAGATTATATTTTATTTTACTTAAATGGTCCGGATAGAATTAATTTTGATGGTCAAAATTTCAGCCATACCAAGCATATTTATTCAGATAGTGCGTATTGTTTTCTAAATATTGATAATTCTAGAATACCAAATAACCTAGACAGTGTAAATAATTTGAGTCAAACCTTTAATCAAACGATTACTAAATACAAGGATTTTAATTACCTGAACGAGGATAAATTAAATCTTTTAAAGTCTGGTTCCCAATGGTTTGGTGATGTATTTGATTTGACTAATAATTATATTTATCCTTTCCCTTTTAATTATTGTACGGACTCCTCGCACATAAAATTAAAATTAATGAGCAAGTCTAATTATTCTACTGCTTATTTCTATCCTTCAATTTTTGGTGTGAGTAGAATAGTTCCAATTAACTCAACTGGCTCTTCCTATTATTCAGATGTAGGAAGAGTAGTTATTGAAGAATTTGATGTTTTAAATAACCCAAACGTTCCCTATGAGTTAACTTTAGAATACTCCAATAATGGTGCGCCGTCATCCAAGGGCTACTTAGATTATATAGAAATAAATTGTAATAGAGAATTGGTAAAAGATAACCAAGATTTCTATTTTAATGTTTTGAGTTCTTCCTCGCTTAACTATTCTAAAGTTATATTAGATAATTCTTCATCTGTAGATATGATCTGGGATATTACAGATTTTAAAGATGTTAAAAATTTAGCATTTACTAAATCTAATGAGGAATTAACTTTTTTGTCTTATTCTGATACCCTAAGACATTTTGTGGCAGTTTCTGGTTTTAACTTTCAAAGTCCAACTTTTGTTAAACAGGTGTCTAATCAAAACCTCCATGGTTTTAGCAATGTTGATATGGTAATAATTTCACCAGCAGAATTTTTAACTGCTGCTGAAGAATTGAGCTTATTACATCAAAATGAGGGTTTAAATGTAGTAACAGTTTCTGATGAGCAGATTTACAATGAATTTTCAGGTGGGCTAGTTGATGCAACTGCAATAAAACAATTCTTAAGAATGTTTTACTCTAGAGAAAATGGCAATCCATTAACCATTCCAAAATACTGTTTACTTTTTGGAGATGGTTCTTACGATAACAGAAATATCTTGGGTCACAATAAAAATATATTGCCAATTTTTGAATCTTCAGAGTCTGTCAGTATTGTAAACACTTATGCTTCGGATGATTATTATGCAATTTTAGCCGATGGGGCATCTATGCAAAACACAGATTTTTTAAATATAGGAATTGGAAGATTGGTGGTTACAACCTTATTAGAGGCTAATGAAATGGTTCAGAAAATCAAGAATTACACTCAAGAGGACGCAAATTCAATGACAAGTTTAAATTGTAATAATCCAATGACCAATAGCATATATGGAGATTGGAGGAATAAAGTTGTTTTAGTTAGCGATGATGAGGACAACAATGCATATTTCAATGACATTGAAATTATGGCATCCAAGATAAAAGTTAATAAGAGATCTATTAATACAATTAAAATTCATTCAGATGCCTATGTTCAACAATCTAGTACAGTAGGAGAAAGAATTCCAGATGCTGAGGCTGCTATTAATCAAAAAGTAAAAGACGGAGCACTTTTGGTAAACTATATAGGTCACGGAGGGGAGACTGGTTGGGCTCATGAGCAAATATTAACTGTTCCTACCATCCAAAATTGGGACAATAACAAAGCTCTACCAGTTTTTATGACTGCAACTTGTGAATTTGGTAGGTTTGATGACCACGATAGGGTTTCGGGCGGTGAATATATTCTTCTTAATAAGGATGGAGGAGGCATTGGACTATTTACAACAACGAGATTAGTTTATGCTACTCCAAATGAATGGTTGAATAGATTTTTTTACGATACAGTTTTTGATTTCGTAAATCAAAAGCCACAAAGACTAGGTGATATCTATGTGGGTACTAAAAATAAATTTGCTCAATTTAGTGCAGATAAAAATTATAGAAAATTTGCGCTTTTAGGGGATCCAGCTATAAGATTTGCTATTCCTGAGTTGAAAGTTGAAATTGATTCTTTTAATAGAGACACTGTTAATGCTTTGAGCGAAGTCAAAATCTATGGTCACCTGAGTGATAATTTTGAAAATACTTTAACAAATTTTAATGGTAAAGTTTATCTCACTTTTTACGACAAAGAATCTTCCTTATCTACTTTGGGAACTAACCCTGGTTCTGATAATCTTCCATTTAAAATGTGGAAAAATGTAATTTACAAGGGTAAATCTTCTGCTACTAATGGAGAATTTAGCTTCACCTTTAAAGTCCCTAAAGATATTGGATATGATTATGGCTTTTCAAGAATAAGTTTGTATGCTGAGGATGGAACATTAGATGCTAGTGGATATAACGATTCTCTAATAATTGGTGGAATAGATACAACAGCATCTTTAGATGAACAAGGCCCTGATTTGGAATTGTATTTAAACGACGAAAATTTTGTTTCTGGTGGAATTTCTAATGCTAATCCATTATTGATAGTTTCAGCTTTTGATGAAAATGGTATAAATACAGTTGGCAATGGAATTGGTCACGATATTGAGCTTGTGATAGACAACGATTATGCAAACTCTATTGTTTTAAATGATTATTATGTTGCAGATTTAGACACTTATAAAAGTGGCAGAATCAACTTCGAACTTAATGATATTGATCCTGGTGAGCATAATATCAAAATAAAGGTCTGGGATAATTATAATAATTCTTCTCTCAGTGAAATAAATTTTATAGTTGTTGAAGACAACGAACTTGAATTATCTCATGTTCTAAATTTTCCTAATCCATTTACTACTAATACTGCTTTTTATTTTGAACATAATCAAAACTGTAATTTTTTAGATGTTAGTATTCTTATTTATTCAGTTTCAGGAAAAGTAGTTAAAAGAATTAATAAAAGAATTTTAAATGAAGGCTTTCGATCTCAGGGTATTTCATGGAATGGAAAAGATGATTTTAATGAAGTTTTAGCACGGGGTGTATATGTATATAACTTAAGGGTAACCAACGAACAAGGCCTGAGTGCAGACAAAACCCAAACAATGTTCCTTTTGAAATAATTATTTTCTAAATACTATTTATATATATTTGTCGTTAGCACACATAATTCTTATTAGATGATCTTAAATAAAAAAACATTTATTAAACTACTTTTCGTATTGACTGCAGCGGTATTTTTTAAAAATTCTGCGTTTTCACAAATTAGCACACAGCAACTTGGTGGTAGTCAAATCAATACGATTACTACTGCAGTTCCGTTTCTTTTAATTTCTCCTGATTCTAGGTCTGGTGCTATGGGTGATGCTGGAGTAGCAATTAGTCCAGATGCTAATTCAATTCATTGGAATCCAGCAAAGCTGGTATTCATAGACCCAATTAAAGATGTTGGATTTAGTATGTCTTACTCTCCATGGCTTAGAGCTTTAGTAAATGACATTAATTTAGCATATTTATCTGGTTACAAAAGAATTGATAGACTTTCTACTATTGGAGCTTCTTTAAGATATTTTTCTTTAGGAAATATCACTTTTACAGACAACTTTGGAACTACAATTAGAGATTTTAAACCCAACGAATTTGCTTTTGATGTAGTTTACTCAAGAAAATTAGGAGATAATTTTTCAGCAGGTCTAGCAGCGAGGTATATTTATTCCAATCTTACTGGAGGCACATCCGTTGGTGGTGCAGATACCAAACCTGGGCAAAGTGCAGCAGCTGATTTATCGCTATACTATATTACAAATTCTTTTAATTTAGTAGATAAACCATCTACTATTGCTTTTGGAACCAATATTTCTAATATTGGAGCCAAAATGTCCTACACCGAAGCAGCAACAAGAGATTTTATCCCAACAAATTTTAGGTTAGGAACTACTCTTAATATGGAATTAGATGAGTTTAATAAATTTTCGTTTTCTATCGATGCAAACAAATTACTAGTTCCTACCAATCCGTATTACCACCCAAGTAATGGTGATATTGTTTCTGGGAGAAATCCAGATGTAGGAGTTGCCTCTGGTATTTTTGGTTCTTTCACAGATGCGCCTGGTAATGTTTTTGAAGACAATGGTTCTTACTATGTGGAAAGTGGATCTGTCTTTAAGGAAGAACTTAATGAAATTAATTTATCCTTTGGTGCAGAATTTCTTTACAGTGAATTATTCGCTTTAAGAGCTGGTTATTTTCACGAGCATCCAACAAAAGGAAATAGAAGATTTATTTCTTTTGGGGCTGGAATAAAATACAAAGTTCTGGAACTAGACCTTTCTTATATACTGGCCTTAACTCAAGCAAGTCCTTTAGCAAATACCATAAGGTTTTCTATAAAGCTAAATATGGGTAGCTCAGGGTCTAAAAATGAGGAATGATTGAAAAAATTTCAACCTCTTACAATAGCTACAGTTCAGTTGATGATCTAACACCTATTGATAAAAAACTTTTAAAAAAAGCAGAAAAAATTTTAGAGCAAGCCTATTCTGTTTATTCCGGATTTAGTGTAGGTGCAGCAGCTTTGCTTGATAGTGGAGAAATAATAGCTGCAAATAATCAAGAAAATATTGCATATCCTTCCTCAATGTGTGCAGAAAGAGTTCTTTTTTATTTTTGTAAAGCAAATTACCCAAATTGTATTATTGAAAAAGTTGCAATTACTGTAAAAGCAGTAGAGAAAATAATTGATGAACCAATTTCGCCTTGTGGTGGATGTAGACAAGTAATGTTTGAGTTCGAGAGAAATCAAGAAAAAAGCATTAAAATTTTACTTATGGGAGAGGTAGGAAAAGTATATGAATTAAATAGTGTTGAAGACCTTCTTCCTTTGGCTTTTAAAACTGATGTTTTAAAACGTTATTAAAATCACTACAAAACTTTAATTTCTTTTCATAAATATTATATTTGTTTATAAAATTTTTAACATGCCAACATCAACTATAGAAAAACCAGTTAAAACAAAGTCAAAAAAAGCTTTGCCTTACTCTAAAAAGCAATATTTAAAGTGGTACAAAGACATGCTGCTAATGCGAAAAATTGAAGAGAGAATCGGGCATTTATATATTCAACAGAAATTTGGTGGTTTTTGTCATCTATATATTGGTCAGGAAGCTGTGGTTGCAGGAACTGCTTCTGCATGTATAAAAGAAGATAAGCACATTACTGCTTACAGAGATCACGCTCACCCAATTGCACTAGGAGTTCATCCAAAATATATGGTTGCCGAACTTTATGGTAAAAAGACAGGAATGTCTAAAGGTAAAGGTGGTTCAATGCATATGTTTAATAAGGAAGTTAACCTCATGGGAGGTCATGGAATAGTTGGTGCTCAAATTCCAATGGGTGCTGGTATTGCCTTTGCTGACCAGTACAAAGGAAATAAGGGTGTAACTTATTGTTCTTTTGGGGATGGTGCTGCGAGACAAGGAGCACTTCATGAAACATTTAATATGGCAATGATGTGGAAACTACCAGTTGTTTTTATTATAGAGAATAATAATTATGCAATGGGAACATCTGTTAAAAGAACTACAAATGTTGAGGATATGAGTGAAATTGGAAAATCTTATCATATGCCTTCATTTGTTGTAGATGGAATGTCAGTGGAATCTGTTCATGAAGCTATTGAAGAAGCATCTGCAAGAGCTAGAAAAGGCGAAGGACCAACTCTTTTAGATATTAGAACTTATAGATATAAAGGGCATTCAATGTCAGATCCTCAAAAATATAGAACAAAAGACGAGGTAGAGGATTTCAAAGGAAAGGATCCAGTTTCTCAGGTTTTAAATACAATTACAGCTAATAAACTAGCTTCTGAAAGTGATATTGAAAAAATTCAAGAAGAAGTAAAAGTTCTTGTAGACGAATCAATTGCATTTGCCGAAGAGTCTCCAGAGCTTGAAGCACACGAATTGTATGAAGATGTTTATATGCAAAAGGATTACCCATTTATTAAAGATTAAATATTTGTTATGGCTGAAATAGTAAGAATGCCCAAATTAAGTGACACCATGACTGAGGGAGTGGTTGCAGAATGGCATAAAAAAGTTGGTGACAACATAGAAAGTGGTGAATTATTAGCAGAGATTGAAACTGACAAGGCTACCATGGAATTTGAATCTTTTCAAGAGGGAGTATTATTACATATAGGAGTCGAAAAAGGTCAAACAGCTCCTGTTGACTCTATTCTGGCAATTTTAGGTGAAAAGGGAGAAGATGTAGCCAAATTACTAAAAGAGGAAAAAGCTTCAGAAGCAGAATCTGTTGAAAAAGAAGATTCTAAACCCGCTCCAACTCCAAAACCTATTCCTGCAGAAGTTAAACCACAGCCATCTGTAAGTGCTGCACCTTCAGTACCTACTCCAACTGTGTCTTCTAATAAATCTTTTCCTTCATTAGACTCTTTAAATTCTTTAGAAACTAAAGCCTCACCATTGGCAAAAAAACTTGCAGAAGAAAGAGGAATAAATTTGAAATTTGTTAGCGGAACTGGTACCGATGGAAGAATTGTAAAAAGAGATATTGATAATTTTCAAGGAAGTGCTACAATTCAAGGACAAGAGTCCTTTGTGGATGAGCCAGTTTCTCAAATGAGAAAAGTTATTGCCCAAAGATTGGCAGAGAGTAAGTTTTCTGCGCCACACTTTTACTTGACTGTTTCTATCAATATGGACAACTCTATTGAAGCAAGAAAGGCAATTAATAATGCTATTAACCCGTCTAAAATTTCATTCAATGACTTGGTAGTTAAAGCAGCAGCAGTATCTCTTAAAGACCACCCCAAAGTTAACGCATCTTGGTATGGTGATTTTATAAGATATAATGAGCATGTTCATATTGGTGTTGCTGTAGCAGTTGACGAAGGTTTGTTAGTTCCCGTAATTAGATTTACTAATGAAAAATCTTTGACTCAAATTGGTCAGGAAGTTAAATTGCTTGCTCAAAAGGCCAAAGATAAAAAGCTTCAGCCAGAAGAATGGGAAGGAAATACATTTACCATTTCTAACCTTGGAATGTTTGGTATTGATGAATTTACTGCTATTGTTAATCCTCCTGATGCTTGCATATTAGCAATTGGTGGTATTCAACAAGTTCCGGTGGTGAAAAATGGAGAAATTGTTCCTGGAAATATAATGAAAGTTACTTTAAGTTGCGATCACAGGGTAGTAGATGGCGCTGTAGGATCTGCTTTTTTAAATTCTTTTAAAAACTATTTAGAAAACCCTGTTCTGTTGCTAGGAAAACAAGCGATTTAGGCTTTCATGTTTTTTAATTAATTTATTATATTTTCATAGACCAAACTAATAATGTTTGTCCTTGAATGTAGATGTTTTAAATACTCCTATTGAATTTCTTAAGGGGGTTGGGCCCAAAAGGGCTGACCTGCTCAAAAGCGAAATGTCTATATATTCATTTAGAGATTTGCTAAATCATTTTCCATTTAGATATGTGGATAGGTCTAAAACAGTGCTGATTAAAGATATTGTAGAACCTCAAGGAAGTGTTCAAATTTCAGTTCAAGTATCTAATGTCCAAGAGCTTGGACAACCAAGAAAAAAAAGACTTTTAGTCTCTGCCTTTGATGCATCTGGATCTGTTCAGCTAGTATGGTTTAAAGGGGTAAAATGGATTAAGCCAACAATTAAACTTGGCCAACAGTATGTTATTTTTGGGAAGCCAACTTCTTACGCAGGCTCATGGAATTTCAACCATCCCGAAATGGAATTGGAAGAAAAAAGTAAGAATAAGCTTGGTAGTCTTCAACCAGTTTATCACTCTACCGAAAAACTATCTGCTTTTGGTCTTCAGTCTAGAGGAATAGAAAATCTAATGAGAAATTTATTGCCTCAGGTATTAAACTTTATTCCTAAAACTTTACCAAATAATATTGAGAAGAAAAATAATTTCCCCAATGTTTATCAAGCATATGAAAACATTCATTTCCCAATTGATAAAGACCTACTTCAAAAATCTATATTAAGATTAAAATATGAAGAATTATTTTTTCTTCAATTAAGTATGACTACCCAAAAATTAAGCACTAGAAATAAATTGAAGGGTTATGTCTTTAAGTTCGTTGGAAATAACTTTAACGATTTTTTCAAAAAACATTTACCTTTTGAGCTGACCAATGCCCAAAAAAAAGTAGTAAAAGAGATACGTAAAGATTTGGGGTCTGGTGTTCATATGAATAGATTGTTGCAAGGAGATGTAGGAAGCGGAAAAACATTGGTTGCAGTTTTAACAATTTTACTTTCTATAGATAATGGATTCCAGTCCTGTTTAATGGCTCCAACAGAAATATTGGCAACCCAGCATTACAAATCAATAGTTAAATTTCTAGATCCCTTGGGGGTAAAGGTTTCTTTATTGACGGGGTCTGTCAAGAAATCGGATCGTAAAATTATTCATCAATCTTTAGAAAATGGGACTTTGAACGTTCTTGTTGGTACCCATGCTCTTTTGGAAGATAAAGTAAAATTTAAAAACTTAGGACTTGCAGTAATAGACGAGCAACATAGATTTGGTGTTGCTCAAAGAGCAAAACTTTGGAAAAAAAATATCCAACCTCCACATGTTTTAGTAATGACAGCTACCCCTATTCCAAGAACTTTAGCAATGACTTTCTATGGCGATTTAGATGTTTCTGTAATTGACGAACTTCCGCCCGGTAGAAAACCAATTAATACCATTCATAGATTTGATTCTAGTAGATTAAAGGTCTTTCAATTTATTGAAGATGAGATTAAAAAAGGTCACCAAGTTTATATAGTATATCCTCTTATTGAGGAATCTGAAAAATTAGACTATAAAGATTTAATGGATGGCTATGAGAGTATCGTAAGAAGATTTCCATTACCAGACTACCAAGTAAGTATTGTTCATGGAAAAATGAAACCAGAAGCAAAAGAATATGAAATGTCTCAATTTGTAAGTGGTAAAACACAAATTATGGTTGCCACCACCGTAATTGAAGTTGGAGTAGATGTTCCAAATGCTTCACTAATGATAATAGAAAGTGCAGAAAAATTTGGTTTGTCACAATTGCATCAACTTAGAGGAAGAGTGGGAAGAGGAGCGGAAAAATCTTATTGTGTTCTAATGAGTGGATATAAGCTTTCCAAAGAAGCGAAAATTAGATTAGAGACAATGGTTAGAACTAGTGATGGATTTGAGATTTCAGAGCAAGATTTAAAAATTAGAGGCCCTGGTGATGTTATGGGAACTCAACAAAGCGGTGTTTTAGATTTTAAATTAGCAGATTTGGCTAGAGATGGTCAAATAGTACAATTGTCTAAAAATGATGTAGATCAAATTCTTAAAGAAGATGTAAATCTTTCGACAGCAGAAAATCAGATAGTAAAAAAAGAATTGATTCGTCAAATGAAATTAAAACCTAATTGGAGTAATATTAGTTAACCACTCTTTTAACATTTCTTATATTTACAAAATTAAAAATTATCTATGGCATCAACTTCAGAAATTAAAAATGGATTGTGCATTAAACACAACCACAAATTAATGCAAATAATAGAGTTTCAGCATGTGAAACCTGGCAAAGGTCCGGCATTTGTAAGAACAAAAATGAAGGGTATTGAAGACGGAAGGGTTTTGGATCATACTTTTCCATCTGGACATAAAATAGAAGTTGTTAGAATTGAAAATAGATCTTATCAGTATCTATATAAAGAGGGAGATGGTTATCATTTTATGCATACTCAGAATTTTGAACAAATATTTTTAGAATCTCATATGATTGGAAAACCGGAATTTTTAATGGAAGGAATAATATGTACAATTATTTTTCATGCTGAAGAAGAGTTGCCGCTTTTGGTAGAGCAACCACAGTTTTTACAAGCTGAGGTAACCTATACAGAACCCGGGGTTAAAGGAGATACAGCTACCAATACCATGAAGCCAGCTACTATTGACACAGGGGCAAAAGTAAAAGTCCCATTATTTATTAATACTGGAGACATGATAAAGGTGGATATTCAAAAAAGTATGTACGTAGAAAGAGTAAAGTCATGAGTTTTACAATACACGGCATACAGCATCTTGGCGTTGGAGTACCAGAACACAAAGAAGCATGGGATTGGTACATTAAATTTTTTGGAATGGATATTCCACTATTTAATGATGAGGCAGAGGCTCCATTAATGACTATATATACAAAGGGCAAAGTAATTTCTAAAAGAGCTGCAATGGTTCTTAATATTAAGGGTGGTTGCGCAATGGAAGTTGTTTCTCCTACAACTTTTAAAGCAAGTAATGCTAAAATAGATTTTCAGCTTGGAGATTTAGGTATTTATACCGGATTTATAAAAACTCCAAATATCAGTAAAGCTTTTGATTTTTTTAAATCAAATAATGCTAACATAATTTCCGATGTAGTTGACTCTCCATGTGGCTGGGAAACATTTTATGTTAAGGATTTAAATGGACTGCTTTGGCAAATAATTCCAGCGAATGATTTTTACACAAATCACAATCATTTAACTGGTGGAACAGTTGGTTGCTCAATAGGTGTTTCCAATATGGAGAATTCATTGTCTTTTTACAAGATGCTTGGTTACGATGAAATTATAGAAGACAAAACTGGGATTTTCCAGGACTGGTCCAATATTTTGGGTGGAAATAATGAATACCGAAGAGTTTTATTGTCTCAGAAAAACCCATCTGGAGGAGGATTTACAAAATTAGCGGGCAAGAGTTATATTGAATTGGTTCAAGACACTTCAAAAAGATTGCCAAATAAAATATACGAAAATAGATTGTGGGGGGATATAGGATTTGTCCATTTAGGGTTTGACGTAAGAAATATGCAGGCTCTAGGAGAAAAACTCGCTAATGAAGGTTTTGGGTTTACTTGTGATACGAAAGATGTTTTAAGTATGGGTGAAAATACCAAAGTTCACTGTACTTATTGTGAAGATCCTGATGGAACTCTAATAGAACTGATAGAGGTTTATAAAATTCCAATTATCGAAAAATTAGGTCTTTTTTTAAATGTTGAAAAAAGAAAACCTTCTCAACCACTTCCAAACTGGATGCTGAAGGCATTAAAGTTTACAAGAGTTAAAAATTAGGAATTAAGTGCCGGATTGCTTTTTAATTATTTTATGAAATAGACTGGGAAAAAACCTTTTAATTTTCACCATCCATATTTCTTTGCCTCCTGTATATATTTCGTGTTTATTATCAATTATTCCGTCAATAATATCTTGTGCACATTTTTCAGGGCTAATTCCATTTTGTTGGTTTTGGTCTTTCACACCATGCTGAACTCCAGTTCCAGAAAGAGCATTTTTAGAAATATCTGTATTGACAAAGCCGGGGAAAACCATACTTATATCAATATTGTTTTTCTCTTCTTCAAGCCTTAAAGATTCAAAAAACCCTAATTGAGCAAATTTAGATGCAGCATAAGCAGACCTAAGAAAAAATCCAAATTTTCCAGACAAGCTACTTATAGTTACAATATGTCCTTTTTGTTGTTTTTGCATTATAGAAAGAACTGATTTTGTTAAGCCAATGGTTCCAAAATAATTTATTTCCATAAGTTTTCTGTCGACATCAATAGATGTTTGACTAGCTTCAGACCTTTGGCTAATTCCACCATTATTTATCAATAAGTCAATACTTCCATATTTCTTAACAACTGATTGAGTTGCTTTTTCAAAAGCTTCAGGTTTCTCTAAATCTAGTGGTAAAATATAAGCCTCGCCCTTGCATTGTTTTGCAACATTCTCTAATTCTTCTTTATTTCTTGAAGAAAGTACAATATTTGCTTTCAAGGAACTAATTTTTAATGCCAATGCTTTGCCAATTCCTGATGAAGCGCCAGTTATCCAGACTGTTTTCTCATTAAATTCAATCATGAGATAAATATAAGATTAGTTGAATTAAAAAACCACTAAATAAAAAAACTAACGACAGATAATAAACGATTACTTGGTTAACCCGTCGATAAAATCTTGATTTGCTATATTAGGTAAAGTTACTTTTAACTTAGGATTTCTATCCATTTCTCTTTTTATTGCGAAAATAGCTTCTTTATTTCTTGCCCAATTTCTTCTAGCAATTCCATTATTAACATCCCAAAAAAGCATGTTAACTAGCTTTTTTTCAGAGTTTTGAGAACCATCAATAGTCAGTCCAAACCCTCCATTAATAACTTCTCCCCAACCAACACCTCCTCCGTTGTGAATACTTACCCAGGTAGCACCTCTAAATGAATCACCAATTACATTCTGTATAGCCATATCTGCAGTAAATGCAGAGCCATCGTAAATATTTGAAGTTTCTCTGTAAGGAGAATCTGTCCCTGAAACATCGTGATGGTCTCTTCCCAAAACTATTGGTGCTGAGATTTCTTTATTCTTTATTGCATTATTAAATGCTTTGGCAATTTCAATTCTTCCCTCGGAGTCAGCATATAGTATTCTTGCTTTAGAGCCAACTACTAAGTTATTTTCTTGTGCTCCTTTTATCCACTTTATATTGTCTTTCATTTGTTGTCGAACTTCTTCTGGAGCACTTTTAATTAATCTCTCTAAAACTTCACAAGCAATTTCATCACTTTTTATTAAGTCGTTAATGTCTCCAGATGTACATACCCATCTGAAAGGCCCAAACCCATAATCAAAACACATTGGACCCATTATGTCTTGAACATAGGATGGATATTTAAAGTTAATTCCATCCTTACTCATTACATCTGCACCAGCCCTAGAAGCTTCCAGTAAAAAAGCATTTCCATAATCAAAAAAGTAAGTGCCTTTATCAGTATGTTTTTTTATAAATCCCGCATGTTTAATTAGTGAATCTTTGACTTTTTCTTTAAACTTTTCAGGGTTTTTCCGCATCATATCATTTGCTTGATCAAAACTTATTTCCGTAGGATAGTACCCCCCTGCCCAAGGATTATGCAAAGACGTTTGGTCTGATCCTAAATCAATAAAAATATCTTCAGAGTGAAATTTCTCCCATACGTCAATAATATTTCCATCGTAAGCAATTGACACAACTTCCTTATTTTTTTTTGCAACCTTAACTCTATTACATAGCTCGTCTAAATCACTTATTATCTCATCAACCCATCCTTGTTCATGTCTTTTGAAACTTGCTTTTGGATTTATTTCTGCAGTTACTGAAATAACCCCGGCAATATTTCCAGCTTTGGGTTGAGCTCCGCTCATTCCACCTAGTCCAGCTGTGACAAATAATTTACCAGCAGGACCATCGTTATCTATCTTTCTGCAGGCATTAAGTAAAGTTATTGTAGTGCCATGTACAATTCCTTGAGGACCTATATACATATAAGAGCCTGCTGTCATTTGACCAAACTGAGTAACTCCTAAAGTATTAAATTTTTCCCAATCGTCTTGCTTTGAATAGTTAGGAATCATCATTCCATTGGATACCACTACTCTAGGAGCATTTTCGTGTGATGGAAATAATCCTAATGGATGACCACTATTCATTACCAATGTTTGGTCATCTTCCATGTTGGATAAGTATTGCATGGTAAGAAGATATTGAGCCCAGTTTTGAAATACAGAACCATTGCCGCCGTAGGTGATAAGTTCTTGTGGGTGTTGAGCTACGGCTGGATCAAGGTTGTTCTGAATCATTAACATGATGGACTTAGCTTGAACAGATTTACCAGGATAGTGGTCAATGGGCCTTGCATAAATTTCATAATCTGGTTGATATCTATACATGTAGATTCTTCCATACCTATCTAATTCTTCTTTAAATTCAGGACCTAAAACACTATGTAGGTTTTCAGGAAAATACCTCAAGGCATTTTTAAGAGCTAATGCTTTTTCATTGATGGTTAGAGAGTCTTTTCTATTTGGGGCATGGCTAATATTTTCAGATCTTTTTTTAAAATCTGGTAACACTTCTGGGATTCCTTTGGAAATGGAGTTTTTAAATTCAGACATAAAATAAATTGAATGTAGTATTACTTAGAAAATCCGTAGGGACAATGTTTGCACTTACTTTCACAACAATATCCCCTATTTTCATGGTATTTTTCTGTAAAAATAATCAATCCATCTTTAGAATAATAAAAATGCTCCTCATCTGAGGGGGATTTAATTGATATGTCAAAATTTGACCTTTTCATACTGTAAATCTAAAAAAGTCAAACAGACGATTATACTTTGTTTTACGTAAACTATACAATAATTTGATTAACATCCACAAAATCAGAAAATAAAATTGCATACATTTGGGGTAACCATATTAAAACACAAACTTAATTATGTCTGAATATAAAACACAAATTGATTCCTTTATGGAGGAATTAATTATTAAAAATGGCAATGAACCAGAATTCATTCAAGCAGTTGAAGAAGTGGCAGAAACTGTTATTCCATTTATAGAGAAAAATATAAAATATAAAACAGCTAAAATTTTAAAAAGAATTGTGGAGCCAGAGAGGGTGATACAATTTAGAGTCCCCTGGATTGACGATGCAGGAGAACCACAAGTTAACAGAGGATATCGTGTGGAGTTTAATTCTGCAATAGGTCCGTACAAAGGAGGCCTAAGATTCCATCCATCTGTAAATTTATCTATTCTTAAATTCTTAGGGTTTGAGCAAATTTTTAAAAATTCGTTAACTACTCTTCCTATGGGTGGTGGTAAAGGAGGCTCAGATTTTAATCCAAAGGGAAAGTCAGATAATGAGGTGATGAAGTTTTGTCAATCGTTTATGACCGAATTATCAAGACATATTGGTCCTAATACAGATATTCCAGCTGGAGATATAGGTGTTGGAGGAAGAGAAATAGGATATATGTTTGGACAATACAAAAGACTTAGAAACGAATTTACCGGAGTTTTAACTGGTAAAGGAATTAATTGGGGCGGGTCGCTAATAAGACCTGAGGCAACTGGATATGGAGTAGTTTATTTTGCTGAAAAGATGTTAAAAAACAAGGGCGATGATTTTAAAAATAAAAAAGTTGCTATTTCAGGTTCTGGAAATGTTGCCCAGTATGCTTGTGAAAAATGTATTCAGCTAGGTGCTAAAGTTGTAACCATGAGTGATTCTAAGGGTTTCATCCACGATTCAGACGGCATAGATAAAGACAAGCTTGCATGGATAATGAACTTAAAAAATAAACAAAGAGGAAGAATATCTCAGTATATTGAAAAATATCCAAATTCAACTTTTCACGAAGGTGAAAAACCATGGTCGGTTGCAGTAGATGTTGCTCTACCATGTGCGACTCAAAATGAACTTAATGAAGAGCAAGCTAATTTATTGGTGGAGAATGGTTGTATTGCAGTAGTTGAGGGAGCTAATATGCCTTCTACACCAGAAGCAATTACTTTATTTACCAACAAAAAGATATTATTTGCACCTGGAAAAGCATCTAACGCTGGTGGAGTAGCAACTTCAGGATTAGAAATGTCACAAAATTCTCTTAGATACAATTGGACTAGAGAAGAAGTAGATACTAAACTTCACAATATAATGATGGACATTCACGACCAGTGTGTAGCTTATGGAAAAGAAGAAGATGGATATATTGATTATGTAAAAGGTGCGAATATTGCTGGTTTTGTAAAAGTTGCAGATGCCATGATAGATCAAGGTTTAGTTTAATTTATGTACGGAAAAATCAAAAACCAACTAAGTAAAGAGCTTTTAGATATTGAATCTAAAGGGCTTTTTAAAAAAGAAAGAGTTATTACAACATCTCAAGGTGCAAGTGTTAAAGTTAGTGATGGTGGAGAGGTTGTTGTTATGTGCGCCAATAATTACTTAGGATTATCCTCTAATGAAGAAGTTGTTGAAGCTGCTAAATCTGCGCTAGAAACCCATGGTTTTGGCATGTCTTCTGTAAGATTTATATGTGGAACTCAAGATATTCATAAAGAATTGGAGCAAAGAATTGCAGACTTTTATCGAACGGAAGATACTATATTATATGCAGCTGCTTTTGATGCTAACGGTGGACTTTTTGAACCATTGTTTGGCCCAGAAGATGCAATTATTTCAGATGAACTAAACCATGCATCAATTATTGATGGCGTAAGACTTTGTAAAGCACAAAGATTTAGATACAAGCATAGTGACATGCTGGATTTAGAGGCTCAATTAATAAAATCCAAAGATTTAAGAAACAAAATTATAGTAACAGATGGTGTCTTTTCAATGGACGGTGATATTGCTAAAATGAATGAAATATGCGATTTAGCCGATAAGTATGACGCAATGGTGATGACTGACGAGTGTCATTCAGCTGGTTTTATTGGTAAAACAGGAAGGGGAGTTCCAGAATATCATAATGTTATGGATCGTGTAGATATTATTACTGGGACACTTGGAAAAGCACTTGGAGGAGCTATGGGTGGATATACTACTGGAAAAAAAGAAATTATTGAAATGTTAAGACAAAAATCAAGACCGTATCTTTTTTCCAATTCCTTGGCACCATCCATTGTTGGAGCAGCAAATAAGGTTTTTGAAATAATTGGAAATAACACCCATTTAAGGGATAAATTAGAAGAAAATACTAAGTATTTCAAAACAAAAATTATTAGCGCAGGGTTTGATGTTAAACAAGGTGATTCTCCTATTGTTCCAATAATGCTTTATGATGCTGCCTTGTCTCAGGATTTTGCAGATATGTTACTTAAAGAAGGTGTTTATGCAGTAGGTTTTTTCTATCCAGTTGTAGCAAAGGGCCAGGCAAGAATTCGAACACAAATTTCAGCAGCTCACACCAAAGAACATTTAGATAAAGCAGTTAATGCATTTATAAAAGTAGGAAAAGAGTTAAAGGTCATTTAAGTAGATGTTTTAAAAATTTGCTCTCTCCATTGTCAGTATCAAAATTATATCATATCTTCGCACCCCATAAACAAAAATAAGACAATCAAAGTGAGTCATTTAAGTTATAAAACAGTATCTGCTAACAGTGAAACTGTAAGTAAAGAGTGGTTATTAATTGATGCGGAGGGTCAGCCTTTAGGAAGACTATCTAGCAAAATAGCCAGTTTAATAAGAGGAAAGCACAAAGTAGATTACACACCTCATGTAGATTGTGGTGATAATGTAGTGGTAATAAATGCTGAGAAAGTCACACTTTCTGGAAATAAGTGGGAAAATAAAGAATACATTAGACACACTGGTTATCCGGGAGGACAAAGATCGATAAATGCATCTTCATTATTGAAAAAGTTTCCTGAAAGATTAGTAGAAAAAGCTGTTAAAGGAATGTTACCAAAAAATAGGCTTGGAAAGAAACTATTTGGAAATCTGTATGTTTTCGTTGGCGAAAACCACGATAAAGAAGCTCAAAAACCAAAAAAAGTAGAACTTAATTAATAATTAAATGTCTGTAATCAATAAATTAGGAAGAAGAAAATCTTCAGTTGCTAGAATTTACCTCAAAAGTGGTAAAGGTAAAATCACCATAAATAAAAGAGATCACAAAGAATATTTTAAAACAGATGTTCTGCAGTACAAAATATTTCAACCATTTGAGTTGACCGGAACAAAAGGCAAATACGATGCTACTATCAATGTTAAGGGTGGTGGTAACACTGGTCAAGTTGAAGCAATAAGATTAGCTATTTCTAGAGCTCTTGTAGAGATTGATGCAGAATACAAGCCGCTTTTAAAAGCTGAAGGATTAATGACTAGAGACCCAAGAATGGTCGAAAGAAAGAAACCAGGTCAACCTAAAGCTAGAAAGAAATTTCAATTTAGTAAGAGATAAAAATTTTAAAACAATATACACCTGGGTGTATAGTTTAGTATCTAAGTTGTATAGACCATTAATTTGCTACTATACTTCTGCTGATTAGAATAACAGTAAAAAGAAAGTAAACATTATGAGTAAAGTAACCTTTGAACAAATGTTAAATGCCGGAGTGCATTTCGGACATTTAAAAAGAAAGTGGAACCCAAGTATGTCTCCATACATATTTGATGAGAAAAAAGGTATTCACATTATAGACCTTAACAAGACACTTATTAAGCTAGAAGATGCATCAAATGCGGTAAATCAAATAGCTAAATCTGGAAGAAAAATTCTATTTGTAGCAACCAAAAAGCAAGCCAAAGAAATTATATCATCAAAAGTCTCTGAAATAAATATGCCATATGTTACTGAAAGATGGCCAGGAGGAATGCTAACTAATTTTAAGACGACTAGAAAAACCATTAAGAAAATGACATCTATTGACAAGATGATGAAAGATGGTACTGCTATGCATTTGTCCAAGAGAGAGAGACTGCAACTTACAAGACAAAGAGATAAAATTGATAAAATTTTTGGAAGTATTTCGGAAATGAATAGACTACCAGCAGCAATTTTTATTGTAGATGTTAAAAAAGAACACATTGCGGTTGCAGAGGCCAAGAATTTAAATATTCCAATATTTGCCATGGTGGACACCAACTCTAGCCCTGAAGGCATTGATTTTATTATTCCCTCCAACGACGATGCAACAAAATCTATAGACTTGGTTATAACTACATTATGCGATTCTATTAAAGATGGTTTAGGTGAGAGAAAACAAGCCAAAGATGAAATTGCAGAAGAAAAAGCTGCAAAAGAAGCTGCAAAAGTAGAAGTTAAAGAAGAAGAAAAATTAAGCGAAGAAGATAACAAAGAAAAAAAAGAAGTTAAATCTTAAATTTAATTAAATGAGTATCACAGCTAAAGATGTAAATGAGCTAAGAAAAAAGACAGGTGCTGGAATGATGGATTGCAAAAAAGCCTTGACTGAATCCAACGGAAACATGGAAGATGCTATTGACTTTCTAAGGAAAAAAGGTCAAAAAATAGCCGCTAAAAGAGGAGATAGAGATGCTAAAGAGGGACTAGTTATTGCAAAATCTAATAACAATATTGGTTATTTAATCTGTTTAAATTGCGAAACAGATTTTGTGGCTAAAAATGATGATTTTAGTAAACTAGCTAATTATTTTATTGAATTAGCATTGGAGTCAAATTCTGACTCTTTAGAAGATTTTTTGAAATTAAACTATCAAGATTCTGGATTATCCATTTCAGAAAAAATTACAGAGCAAAGTGGTGTAATCGGAGAAAAAATTGAAATTTCTTTCTTTGATAAAATAGTTTCAGAGAAAGTAGTGGCATACAATCACCCAGGAAACCAAATTGCTTCATTAGTAGGTCTTACAATGGACGCAGAGGATATTGGAAAGCAAGTTGCCATGCAAGTAGCTGCTATGAATCCTATAGCACTAGACCAGGATTCTGTAAGTCAAGACGTTATTGATAGAGAAATTGAAGTTGGTAAAGAACTCGCTATCCAAGAAGGAAAACCTCTTGAAATGGCTGAAAAAATTGCTAAAGGAAGATTAAATAAATTTTTTAAAGAGACTACACTAGTAAACCAAGCATTTATTAGAGACAATAAAAAATCAGTTGGTCAATTTCTTAAAGAAAGCGATCCTGACTTAATGGTCACAAGTTTTAAAAGATATTCACTATCAATTTAATTTTGTTATTTATATTTAGAGAGCTTTTAGCTCTCTTTTTTTTGAGCTAATTTTAAAAAACTATGAAGTATAAAAGAATTTTACTAAAACTAAGCGGAGAAGCCCTTATGGGAGAAAAGCAATTTGGTATCGATAATAAAAGGTTAATGCAATATGCCAAAGATATTCAAGAGATTTCTGAAATGAATGTGGAAATTGGTATTGTTATTGGCGGTGGAAATATATTTAGGGGTGTTCAAGCTGAAAAGGGGGGCATGGATAGAACCCAAGGAGATTATATGGGAATGCTAGCGACCATGATTAATAGCATGGCTCTTCAATCTGCTTTGGAGTCAATAGGATTAATTACCAGACTTCAATCTGCTATTGAGATGAAGCAAATTGCAGAACCATATATTAAAAGAAAGGCTGTAAGACACTTGGAAAAAGGAAGAATTGTAATCTTTGGTGCTGGAACTGGAAACCCATTTTTCACAACTGATTCCGCTGCATCTCTTAGAGCTGTAGAAATTGAATCAGACGTAATCCTTAAAGGAACAAGAGTGGATGGAGTATACGATTCTGATCCAGAAAAAAATAGTAATGCACTAAAGTTTGATACTCTAACTTTTGACCAAGCATATGACAAACAATTGAAAATTATGGATATGACTGCATTTACTCTTTGCAAAGAAAATGAAATACCTGTTGTTGTTTTTGATATGAATAATCCTGGTAATTTAAAAAAAGTTATATTTGGTGACAAGATTGGAACATTAGTAACAATATAAATCTTAAATGGAAGAAGTTGATATTATCTTAGATGAGGCTGAGTTAGCAATGAATAAGTGTGTTTCTCATCTTTCCGTAGAATTAAGTAAAATTAGAGCTGGAAGAGCAAACCCTTCAATGCTAGACACCGTTAAGGTTGATTATTATGGTTCACCCACCCCATTAGCTCAAATTGGAAATGTAAGCACTTTAGATTCTAGAACATTAACTATCCAACCATGGGAAAAACCTATGTTAGATGAAATTACTAAAGCTGTAATTAATGCCAATCTAGGATTAAACCCCCAGAATAATGGAGAAGTTATTATTATTTCAGTTCCCGTTTTGACCGAAGAAAGAAGAAAAGATCTTGTTAAAACAGCCAAATCTGAAGGTGAGAATGCAAAAGTTAGTATTAGATCTCAAAGAAAAGATGCTAACGATATGATCAAAAGCTTGAAAGATGAAGGTCTTAGTGAAGATGAAGTCAAAGATTCTGAAGAATTTATCCAAAAATTAACAGATACTTTTACAAAAAAAGTTGACGATTTAGTAGCTGTCAAAGAACTAGACATCATGAAAGTCTAAAATCTTATTGTACTTTTATCATTGATAATTAGGATTTTATCAAAAATATCTAGAGTTTTACACGAATTAATTTGCAAATTATAAATATTTAAATCAATTATTATGAAAAAGTTTTGGATTTTACCTGTTACCGCATTGATGATATCATGTGGTGCTGCAACAGAAGAAGCTCCTGCTGCTGAACCAGTTGAAGAAGCTGCTCCAGTTGAAGAAGTTGCTCCAGTTGAAGAAGTTGCTCCATTTGCTGATTCTACAATGGAAGAAGCTGCTGCTGATTCTACAATGGAAGAAGCTGCTGAAGAAGCTCCTGCAGAGGAAGAGCACGATGGTCACGATCATTAAAAATTCTTTTAGAATTATTTAAAGCCCTTTTTAGGGCTTTTTTTATGCCCATACTTTCGACCCTTCAGAACAATTCTGACAAATTTCAATCTCTTTTCTTTCCGAAAATATTTGTTTTCTAAAATCATTGTACTTTTTGCTTAGCCAAACTTTTTCAAAATTTTCCTTTTCCAAATCCCCTAGAGTATTTACTGCGTCTTTATCAAAACAACAAGGTACAATTCCACCTTTAGAAGTTACAACAGCACTGCTCCACATTCGCCAGCAATGATTAGAAAATTTATTTTTAAGAATGTAATTTCCATCCTTTGTTTTCCTATATCTAGAATATTTTTCATTATCTGGAATCAATTCATTTCCGTTTTCAAAATTGTAGAACTGAGCAGTTTTTAATCGAAGTTCGTCTACTCCGAGATCTGCTGCCAATGTTTTCATCTCCTCAATTAAATGCTCATTGGTTTTAACCACTAAAAATTGAAAGATTACATGAGGATATTGACTATTTAATTCCTTTTTCCATTTTATAATGTTTTTTGTCCCCTCTATTACTCTTTCATATTTCCCTTTTTTACGATATATTTCATAGGTCTCTTGGCTATTTCCATCAATTGAAATGATTAATCTTTTTAGGCCAGATTCAATTGTTTTTACACAATTTTCATCATTTAGAAAATGACCATTTGTAGAAGTAGAACAAAATATTTTTTTTGAATTAGCGTATTGTACAAAATCAAAAAAGTTTTTGTTTATGTAAGGCTCTCCTTGGAAATAGTAATTTATATATGTTAGTCTTCCTTTTAGCTCATCAATTATTTTTTTATTTAAAGCAATGGAAAGATTTCCTGTTTTTCTTGTGAATTGTTTTAGCCCACTTGGACATTCTGGACAACCTAAATTACAAGAAGTGGTTGGTTCTATACTTAATGCAAATGGAAGTCCTGAAATGAAAGATTTTTTAAAAAACCTTGAAACGATAAAACTTAGGTAAAGCCTAATTACATTTACTGCTTTTTTAACAGAAAAAAACTTTATTAAGGCTATTAATTCAGATTTATGCATTTGTTTTTTCTAAAATTAGTAAAATCCTTTATTCTATTAGTCTTTAACTTCTCTATTAATTGATAACTTAGCGTATGATTATTGTAATTTAGTTTAAAATGTGGAAGAATATTTCTAAAATTATTCTTAATAATAGAATTTTAATTGTTTTTCTGATTTTAGTTCTAACTATCTTTTTTGGTTTTTTTGCTACTAAAATTAAGTTACAGTACCAGCTAAATAGACTTCTTCCGGACAACGATTCTACTTTTATTGCTTACCAGAACTTTAAATCTAATTTTGGTCAAGATGGGTTGATGTTGGTCATTTCAACAACAGAACCTGATTTTTACTCTGAAAAAAAATTTAATGCTTGGTTGGAAATGGCCGATAGCATTGGAAATGTTAAAGTTTTAGTAAAAGAAAAAGATACCAGCTACTACAAAAATGCAATAGACTCTATTTTCTCTGAGGGTCATCTTTACAATATTATTAAAAACAACAAGGAAGGTAAATTTAATCTAGTTCAGATAATTGACAATTACCCTTTAGATCAAGAAAAGATTGATAGTATTTCCAACGTTATAAGCAACCTTAGTTTCTATGAGAATATTGTTTATAAAAACTCTAGTGATCTCCATTTAATGATGTTGTTCTTAAATAAAGAGGTTTTTAATTCTAAATCTCGTGGTACTCTAATTAGTGAAATCAATGAAATTGCAATGTCCTATGATCATTTATTTCAAAACTGGAGATTTTCTGGTCTTCCATATATACGGTCTTATGTTATGACAATAATTAAATCAGAGTTAAAAATATTTGTCTTATTAGCTTTATTAGTCACCTCGTTATTACTTTTTGTCTTTTTTAAGTCCTTCAAAGTAGTTGTAATTTCTATGATTGTTGTCTTAGTAGGTGTTGTCTGGTCTATGGGAGTTATAGGGGTATTTGGCTATGAGTTAACATCTCTTATGGCTTTGATTCCACCATTAATAATTGTAATTGGCATCCCTAATTGTATTTATTTAATTAATAAATACCAACAAGAGTTCAAAAATCATGGTGATAAACTCTCTGCTTTAGATAAAATCATTCAGAAAGTAGGAAATGCAACCTTTTTAACCAATGCAACCACTGCTTTAGGTTTTGGAACATTTGTTTTCACAAACTCTTCAATAATGATTGAATTTGGATTGGTTTCATTTATAAATATTCTCTGCATGTTTATAATAAGCATATGTCTTGTTCCAATTATATATAGTTTTTTACCTCCTCCTAAAGAAAAACACACCAAACATTTGGATAGGAAATGGATTTTTAGTTTTGTAAATACGTTAGTCATTTTTTCAAAAAGCTACAGAAAGCAGGTATACATATCTACAATTATATTGTTATTTTTTGGAGCTTACGGAGTAAGTTTAATGCATGTTACGGGCAATTTCACAGATGATTTTCCAAAAAAAGGACAAATAGTAAAAGATTTGAAGTTCTTCGAGGAAGAACTTAACGGAGTTCTGCCTTTTGAAATAGTGCTTACCTATAGGGATACTATTTATAAAAGTTTTTCAAATATTGCTAAAATTCAAAAACTACAGGAGTCCTTAAAATCCGAAAAATATCTTTCTAAGTCTTTATCTATAGTGGATGCTATGAAGTTTATTTCTCAGTCTTATTCCAATGGAAAGAAATCTAAATACGATCTAAATTTTAGTAAATCAAAAGACCAAAAATATTTTTCTCGAATTATTAAATCAAAGTATTTTAAAAATAGTTTTATTAATTCTAAAACCGATAACAGCAATGGGTTTGTTGGAAGTTTTCTAGACTCTACCCATTTAACCACAAGAATTACTTTACAAATTGCAGATATTGGTACTGCAGCAATGGATAGCTTGATCGAAAGAATAAATTACAGAATTGATAGCATAATAAACCCAGAACAATTGCTTTATCATAAAGCTGTGAAAGAAGGTACAGTAGATAAATTTTATTCCTCCAATCAAATTATAAGATACAGGGTAAAACAAATTTTGACCAATGGAGATTTGGCTTTAAATAATGAATTTCCCAAAAGAAATTCTGCAATTGAAAAACTATATGGAAAACAACAATTTAGTGACGCTGTTAAAAAATCAGTAGGGTCCTTAAAAGTAAAGTCTGACATTACTGGTTCTGGTGTTTTATTTACCAAAGGAACTACATATATGGTTAAGAATTTAATGATTAGTTTACTTCTGGCAATTATGGTAATTGCAATAATCATGGCCCTACTTTTCAAATCTCTTAAAATGGTCTTGGTTTCATTACTTCCAAATTTATTGCCTTTAATTTTTACTTCTGCCTTAATGGGTTATTTTGGCATTAGTATTAAGCCCTCTACAATTTTAGTTTTTAGTATTGCTTTTGGAATATCTATAGACGATACTATTCACTTTTTGGCAAAATATCGTCAAGAGTTGAAATCAAAAACTATTTCTGATGCTGTTGAAATTTCAATAAAAGAAACAGGTGTTAGTATGATTTATACTTCAATAATTTTGTTTTTTGGATTTTCAATTTTCACTGCTTCTGAATTTGGAGGTACTCAAGCTTTGGGCGTTTTAGTTTCCTTAACCTTATTTGTTGCTATGCTTACCAATTTAATTTTATTGCCTTCTTTGCTCTTATCTTTAGAGAAAATAGTTTTAAGTAAAAACTTTAAAAATTCGGAGGATTATTTTTACGATGATTCCGATATAGAATTAGATAAATTATAACCAATGAAAGGAATTATTTTAGCAGGTGGTTCAGGAACAAGACTTCACCCACTTACATTAGCAGTTAGCAAACAATTAATGCCTGTTTACAACAAGCCTATGATTTATTACCCTCTTTCCACATTAATGCATGCTGGAATTAGAGAAATACTATTTATTACAACCCCAAATGATCAACCGCTATTTAAACATCTTTTAGGGGATGGTTCTAAATTAGGTTGCAGATTTGAATATCAAATTCAAGACGAACCCAACGGTTTAGCCCAAGCATTTGTAATTGGCAAACAGTTTATTGGAAACGATAATGTTGCTCTAATTCTTGGAGATAATATATTTTTTGGCGGTGGCATGGGAGAAAAATTAGAAAGTTCTAATGATCCTGATGGTGGATTAATATTTGCTTACAGAGTACATGATCCAGAAAGGTATGGAGTAGTTGAATTTGACAATCAAGGAAAAGCAATTTCTATCGAGGAAAAGCCAGAAAATCCAAAATCTAATTATGCAGTACCAGGCCTGTATTTTTACGATAATGAGGTCATTAAAATTGCTGAAAACTTAAAACCTAGTGCTAGAGGGGAATATGAAATTACAGATGTAAATCAGGAGTATCTAAAATCAGGAAAACTACAAGTTAAAACTCTTCCAAGAGGAATTGCTTGGTTGGATACAGGAACTTTTACTGCCCTTATACAGGCTTCCAATTTTGTTCAAACTATTGAAGAAAGACAGGGTTTTGGAGTGGGTTGTATTGAAGCAGTTGCATATTCCAATGGCTTCATTAACGACGCAAAGCTAAAAGAACTCGCTATTCCTCTTTTAAAAAGTGGTTATGGAAATTATTTGATGAGTTTAATCGATTGATAAATTATTATGCTAATTGAGTACAAAGAAATTATTGACAAAGAGTTAAGATTATTTAGCGATAAATTACCATCACTTTCAATTTATGACCCTATAAAGTACATTATTAGTAACGGCGGAAAACGGTTTAGATCTTCCCTTACTTTAATGGCTGCAGATTTATTCTCCAATCAACCTCTTTTAGCTATTAATGAAGCAATTGCAATTGAGCTTTTTCATAATTTCACTCTGATTCATGACGATATTATGGACCAAGCACCAATTAGGAGAAACTTGCCTGCTGTACATAAAAAGTGGGATGAAAATATCGCAATTCTCTCTGGAGACTTGTTATATGCAATTGTAAACCAGCTTTTATCAGACTCTTCTTCTCAATCCCCAACTTTACATCAAATTTTCCAACAAACTGCTGTAGAAGTATGTGAGGGGCAGTCCTTAGATATGGAATTTGAGAATCTAGAAATAATCTCAATTAGCGAATATATAAACATGATTCAGCTTAAAACCGCAGTTTTGGTTGCATGTTCTTTAAAAATGGGAGCATTAATTGGAGGGGCTTCCAAAAAAGATGCGCAATTACTTTACGATTTTGGATTTAATCTCGGTACTTCTTTTCAAATTGATGATGATATATTAGACGTATTTCCAAAAGAAGATAATTTTGGGAAACAAGTAGGTGGGGATATTATTGAAAAAAAGAAAACAATTTTATTCATAGACTTTTTAAGTAAAGCATCCGAAGAAGATCAAATTATGGTTAACGATATTATTGACGACAAACAACTTAGTAAGGATCAAAAAGTATCAAAAGTAAAAGATTTTTACCTTAAATATGATGTTTTGAAAGTAGCTCAAGAATCAAAAAATAATTTTTATAATAAATCTATGATTTCTCTACAAAACTTATCTTTACCGGAAGAAAAAAAGAAAATTGTAGAAAATTTTTCAGTCCATTTAATGAATAGAAAGTTTTAAGAATAAATTTCTGAAAGAGCGTCCTCTATTTTCTCATATTTTATTTTCAGGTCTATTTCTTTTAATTTTTTATTAGAAACTTTAACCCCTTTCAATATGGTATCTGACATTTCTCCATATAGAAATTTAAGTACAAAACTTGGCACATTGGGAAGCCATATTTTTTTATTAAAAACTTCACCAATTTTTTTAGTCAATTCTGAATTGGTTATGTAGTCACTAGAAACTGCATTAAAAGTTCCAGAAATTTTTTCATTTTTAATAGAATTGAAGAATATACTAACAGCATCTTCTATATGAATCCACGGCATATATTGTTGCCCATCCCCTAATGGAGATCCTAATCCATTTTTAACCATATTAGCTATCCTGGGTAAAGCACCATGGTTTTTGTCCAAAATTACGCCTAATCTTAGTTTGACAACTCTAGATATTATTTCAAATTTGTTTACTGAACTTTCCCATTGCTTGCAGCAGTTTCCCATGAAATCTTCAAATGGCTCGTCTTCTTCATCGAAAACTTTTTCACTTTTTTGCGCACCATATATTCCAACCGCAGAAGCAGCAATAAATGCAGATATTGGTAAGTTTAGTTCGGTTATTTTTGAATACATAAGGCGTGTAGTGAGAACTCTACTTTTAACGATATGTTCTTTTCTTTTTTGTGTCCATGCTTTTTCCGCAATTCCTGCACCTGCAAGGTGTACAATATGTGTAACTCCAATAAAACAGTTTTCATCAATTTCGTTCTTTTCCCAGTTCCACAGATAATTTTTTACATTATTTTTTGAACTTTTATTTCTAGTAAGATGAACCACTTCAATATTATTTAGTAATAATTTTTTTGTGAGTGCAGAACCAAGTAACCCAGAACCTCCAGTTATTAAAATTTTCATACTACGAAATTACATTTAAGAATTAACATCGAAGGCATTGTTTAGTATCAAATCTTAAAAATTTAAAAGAATAATGGTAAATTTTTTTTAAGTATAATTTTTATTTAAAAAGTCCTGAAAGAATCTTCTTTCCAACTGTTATAACAATTAATTATTTTGCATATTTGTTAGTATAATGGCATTAGATAGATTTTCTTTTTTAAACAGTATAGATATAGACTATATAGATGAGTTGCATCAAAGATATTTAGTGGACAAAAGATTAGTTGAGCCAAGTTGGAGGAGTTTTTTTGATGGCTACGAGTTTTCTAAATTTAATTACCAAGAAGTCGATGAAATACCAACCAATGTTTTAAAAGAGTTTAGGGTTATTAATTTAATCAATGCCTACCGTTCGAGAGGTCATCTTTTCACCAAAACAAATCCCGTTAGAGAGAGAAGAAAATACCATCCAACTTTAGAAATAAAAAACTTTGGTTTAGATCAAGAAGATTTATTGACTGTTTTTCAGGCTAGTGAACAAGTTGGCTTAGAGCCTTGTTCATTGAATGATATAATTATTCATTTAGAAGCTACTTATTGCGAATCAATTGGAATTGAGTACCAATATATCAGGCATCCAAAAAGAGTAGAATGGATAAGAAAAAATATAGAACTTAAAAATAGACCACAGTTTTCTAAAGATCAAAAAAAACATATTTTACATAAATTAAATCAAGCTACAGTATTTGAGCAATTTCTTCAAAAAAAGTTTGTTGGCCAAAAAAGATTTTCAATTGAAGGCGCAGAGTCTTTAATTCCCGCCTTGGATGTTTTAATTGAAAATGGTTCCAACTTAGGGTTGAAAGAATTTGTTGTAGGAATGGCTCATAGAGGAAGATTAAATGTTTTGGCAAATATTTTTAATAAAACTTATGACAAGATATTTAGTGAATTTGAGGGGAAAGAATACGATGAAGAAGTTCTTTTTGATGGAGATGTTAAGTATCACCTAGGTATAACTTCTGAAGTGATGACAGATAGTGGTAATAATGTGAAAATAACTTTGTCACCAAATCCATCACATTTAGAAGCAGTCGACCCTGTAGTTGAAGGGATTACAAGATCTAAAATTGACCACGAATTAGGCGGAGACGAGAAGAAAATTTTACCGATTTTAATTCATGGTGATGCAGCAATAGCTGGTCAAGGCGTTGTATATGAAGTGGTTCAGATGGCACAACTCAAGGGTTATAGAACCGGAGGAAGCCTACATATAGTAATCAATAATCAAGTTGGATTTACTACCAACTATTTAGATGCAAGGTCAAGTACCTACTGTACAGACATTGCAAAATCTACCCTATGTCCAGTCTTTCATGTTAATGGTGATGATATTGAAGCAGTGGTTCAAACTCTCGACATTGCGCTAAGGTATAGACAAGAATATTCAAGAGATGTTTTCGTTGACTTATTGTGCTACAGAAAATATGGTCATAATGAGGGCGATGAACCAAAATTTACCCAGCCTAAACTTTACAAAATAATTGCAAATCATCCCAATCCAAGAGAAATTTATCTAAAAAAATTAGTGGATGAAAATGTAGTCAATATTGAAGAAGGTAATCAAATGGAAAAAGAATTTGACGACATGCTTCAAGAACGTTTAGACGATGCTAAACAAATTGAAAAAGCCAAAATCACTAATTTTCTTGAAGAAGTTTGGACTGATTTTAGAAAGTCAAAAAGAAATGATTTTGAAAACTCACCACCTACTGGCGTGGAAAAAAGTAAGTTGCTTTTACTTGCCAAAAAAATGAATTCCTTACCAGAAGGAAAAAAATATTTTAGAAAAATTGTGAAGCTTTTTGACGATCGATTAAAAATGATTGAATCTGATAAACTTGATTGGGCAATGGGTGAGCTTTTAGCATACGCTACACTTCTTGATGAAGGCAAATCTATTCGAATATCTGGTCAAGATGTTGAAAGAGGTACTTTTTCTCACAGACATGCTATTGTAAAAACAGAAGACGACGAAGAAGAGATAGTTCCTTTAAACCTTCTTAATGATCACCAAGGAAAATTTGAAATATATAATTCCCTGCTTTCCGAATATGCTGTTTTAGGATTTGACTATGGTTATGCTTTTAATACACCTAATGGATTAACTATTTGGGAGGCTCAGTTTGGAGATTTCTTTAACGGTGCTCAGATTATAATTGATCAGTTTTTAAGTGCTGCGGAGGATAAGTGGGGAACGCCTAACGGTTTAGTAATGCTTTTACCACACGGATATGAAGGTATGGGCTCTGAGCATTCTTCGGCTAGAATAGAACGTTTTTTACAGCTATGTGCTGAAGAGAATTTTCAAGTTGCCAATTGTACCAACCCTGCAAATTACTTCCATCTTTTAAGAAGACAAATTGCTAGACCTTTTAGAAAGCCATTGGTAGTATTTACTCCGAAAAAACTATTAAGATACAATAGAGCAGTTTCTTCAATTCAGGAAATGTCTTCAGGTTCTTTTCAAGAAGTTATTGATGATTCTCTTGCAACTCCCTCAAAAATCAATCAGGTAGTTTTATGCTCTGGTAAATTTTATTATGATTTAGTTGAGCATTACGAAACTCTAGATAAAGCAAACATTGCATTTGTTAGATTAGAACAGCTCTATCCATATCCAGAAACTCAACTAAAATCCATTTTTAATAAATATGGAAAGGATTGTAAGTATGTATGGGCTCAGGAAGAACCATTAAATATGGGTCCTTGGTCTTATATTCTCAGAAAATGGGAATATTCAAAAATAGTGTGTTTTTCAAGAGAAGAATCTGGAAGTCCTGCTTCAGGTTCACCTAAAGTTTTCGAAAGAAGACAACAAGAAATAATTAATAAAGTAATGTCCTATTCTTAAAAAAATAAATTATGTCAGTATTAGAAATGAAAGTCCCTAGTCCAGGAGAATCTATAACAGAAGTTGAAATTGCAGAATGGATGGTTGAAGACGGAGATTATGTAGAAAAAGATCAAACCATAGCTGAGGTTGATTCTGATAAAGCTACTCTTGAACTACCTGCAGAAGAAGCAGGAATTATTACTTTAAAGGCTGAAATGGGTGACGTTGTAGCAGTAGGTCAAGTCGTATGTTTGATTGATACATCTGCTGCTAAACCAGAAGGTGGTAAATCTCCAGCTAAGACTAGTCCAAAAAGTTCAACCCCATCACCAGGTCCAGTTAGTTCTAACCCAACAAATGAAAAAACCTATGCATCTGGACATCCAAGTGTTGCAGCTAAAAAAATAATTGTAGAGAATAATATTCAAGTAGAGCACATCGAGGGTTCGGGAAAAGGAGGGAGAATTACCAAACAAGATATTCTTCAGTTATTGGCTTCTTTACCTGAAGAAGGCAATAGGAAAAGTGAGATACGTAAGTTAAGTATGCTACGAAGAAAAATTGCATCAAGATTGGTTACTGTAAAAAATGAAACAGCAATGCTTACTACTTTTAATGAAGTAGACATGAAGCCAATTATGGATTTAAGAGCAAAATACAAAGACGCTTTTAAAGAGAAATATGGGGTTGGTTTGGGATTTATGTCCTTTTTTACCCATGCTTGTACTATTGCTTTAAAAGAATTCCCTACTGTTAACTCTATGATAGATGGTGACCATATGATTTCCTATAATTTTAACGATATAGGAATAGCTGTTAGTACAGAAAAAGGGTTGATGGTTCCAGTACTAAGAAATGCAGACGAGATGAATTTGTTAGAAATAGAATCTAAAATTAAAGAACTTGCAATTAAAGCTAGAGATGGTAAAATTTCGATTGAAGAAATTACTGGTGGAACTTTTACTATTACCAATGGAGGTGTTTTTGGTTCTATGTTAAGTACTCCAATTATCAATCCTCCACAATCAGCAATTTTAGGAATGCATAATATTGTTCAAAGACCAGTGGCTATAGATGGAAAAGTAGAGATTAGACCAATCATGTACGTTGCTCTTTCTTATGACCATAGAATAATAGATGGAAAAGATAGTGTTGGGTTTTTAGTAAAAGTTAAAGAAGTACTAGAAAATCCAGAAGACATGGTTTTCAAAGGAAAAGATCCGAAGAAAATTTTAATGAATTATTAATATTATTCTCTTATAATAATATTGTCAACCTCCCATGTTGCACCATTAGAATTGGTTCCTATATATTTAAAAGCTATGGCAACAGACGGTGCAATAAACGGTGTTAAATCTGTGTTTCCACTAGATACTAAGTCCCACTGAAAATCGTCGGTATCCCAGTTAGGAACATATCCGGTAATATCTATCCAAGTTCCTTGTTGTGAAGGATTACTAGATCCATCGTAGTCATACGAGATATATAGTTCCAATGCGTTTCCGCTATATCTAGTAACATTATCAAAAACTAGATATGGGGCAGAGGCAACAGTTAGGTCAAATAATGGTGAAACCATCCAGCTCTCACATGCATAGTTGCTACTATTTGAATAGTTACTTGCTTTTGCAACTGGTCCATTAACCCCAAAAGTGGTATAAATCTCCCACTCTCCAATATTTGGATTAGTTCCACTCCAAAAGTTTTTCCAGCCTCCTGAAGTCATAGATCCATCTTCAAAATCTTTATACAAAATATCTCCGCCACTTCCTCCTCCTCCAGAAGATCCATTACATCGAGAAGAATCTAATTGTACTTCATTAATATCTCTTATGACAAATTGTTTTTCGGAATTATAAATAGTAAATATTCCAGTAATAGAACCCTTTCCAGAAGGTAAAGTATCGCTTGCAAAATTTGCGTATCCACTTGTTCTAACAGAAACAGTATTTCCATTACAGTCTGTAAGAATTCTTGATCCTGTACTCAAATTAACTGCATCAGCGTAGGTCATTCCTAGTTCTGTAAATTCAACATCATTTAATTTAACTAATCTACTTTGGTCTTCAGAAAGACTAAGTTGGTTTATAGTAGTTTCATATGGCTCAATAAATTTTTCTGTTGCAATTTTCACTACTTGTTGATCCACATCAATATTCTCTAATTGTATTAAATCTCCATATTCACTCATAGATACGTTCTGGATATTAATTCTTATACTATCTCCAATGTAAAGACCACCAGATGATTTTAATTTTAGTTTGATGGCTCCACTTAAATCTTGCATAAAAACTTCTTTGTAAAAATTACCATTGGTTTCTTCCGAAGTTACATTGCCAAAAATACTATAGTTGCTTTCAATTAAAGTAACTGAACCAGTGAACATATCTTTAAGGTCACTTATTAAAATAACTTCTCCTATAGGAACTTGATTTACAGGCGGGTCATCGTATTGTTTGTTGCATGAAAAGTACAGTAAGGTAACAGATATTATTAGTAGTAAATTTTGAATTTTTTTCATCTTTAAAATAAATAACTTAACATTAGGAAATAGGTTCTGCCATACATGTAGCCATATTTGTTGGGGAACCGTTGAATATCGGAGGCATCGTATCTAAGTTGTTCAAACCCTCCAGTTTTGAAAGAAGTATTATCCAGTAAATTATTGACATTAAGACCAAGTCTTATATAACTATCGTTTTTATAGATTTTCCAGCTTTTTCCACAAAATAAATTCACAGCATTACCATCACTTAGTCTGGTTTGGTCAATTATTTCATCTCTATAAGGATACTCAGCTCCGTATGCGCTAATTGCTTCTGCTGTTCTTCTATCAGGATTTGGTGAAAGATATATATCTCTAAAATAATTGAAATTAATTCCTGCATACCAGTATTTTGGAGCGTTGTACTTAAGCCCTAAAGAAGTAGCTTGTTGGGGCATCCCCCCAATCTTAAAATTTTGAAGGTAAACTACTTTGTCTAAAGCAATTAGTTCTTGAGAATTGTCTCTTGTAATGGTAGCAACTGGCCTAGAATTATATAAATAATCTCCAATTGTAAATGCACCAGTTAATTGCACGGTGGAGGTAATATTACTTTCAAATCCTAGTTCAATTCCCATGAAAATTTGATCTACATTGGTCATCATATAATTTACAAAAGTCCTATACTCATCATGGTAAAAAGACCTTGCCCAAGTCTGGTCATTTATTTGGGTATAAAAACCAGTCAATCGCGCTTTTAGAAAAGGCAATCTTATGTTGTAGTTAAGGTCTGCTGAAATTATCTCTGTAGAACTTAAATTAGGGACCAATAGGTCTCTTGTTCTTGGAGATACATAGGCATTTCTAACATAAGGAGCTTCTGTTTTATACATTCCATTGAAGGATAATAAATGTCTTCCAGTAATTTTATAAAGAAAGCCAAACTTTACACCATAATTGTAAAAATTTTGTTTTTCAGAACTTCCTAATGAACTTTCTGGAAATCTTCCATTTTGCATTTTTCCATCTCTCCAAAATGTTGTAGTAGACGCATTTATACCTATAAAGGATTCTATTCTTTTTTTATTGTAGCTATAGGTGCTAAATAATTCATTTTTATTTACATGAATATCGTAATTGTATCCAAAAATATCTCCATTGCCAACAATATTATTAATGTTTTGAAGATCGTTCTGTGCAAGGGCAAGATCGTTAAAATCTCTAAGAGCAAACTGGTCAATATCTACCCAAAAATCTCCTCCTAAAAGATCATTTATCTTACGGTAGTTTCTACTTGTGTAATTGCTGATGTTGAGCCCGAAATTTAAACTGCTATTTTCGTTGAAGTCATATTTTCCAAAAGTATTAAATCCATAATGTCTTGGATCTAATCTGTATTCTTCCACGATGTATTTTGATCTTCTTCCGGTAAATGAGGAATCTATATTGCCAATATTATTTTGAGTATATAAATTATTATAGTTGGCATTGTACATTAAATCCCAATTCAACTGTGTATAGTCAGGATTGTTTTGCTGCCACTGTTGAGAAATATTGTCGTACTGTTCTTGGTTTTCAATAATTTGATTTCCAGAAAGTGTTCCTTGATCGTTTACAAAATAACTTGGTAAATACTTGTAATAATCTGGTCTTGGATCATTTGCGTCTACCCAGTTTAAATTCGTATTACTTGTTTTTCCTGTAATGGCATAAAAGTTAGATTGTATATTTAGTTTTTCTGAAACTTTCCAGTAATGACCCAAGGTCATATATGGTTTATGGTTGTCTCTACTTCTTGCATTTCTCTTTTTAAGGCTTCCGTCACTTTGAGTTTGATAGCCCCAGTAAGGATTGTAAAAAGGATCTCCAGTTAAATCATAAGTTTCTTGAACAGCAATTCCTTGTCTCCCTTGTACGGTTGGTGCTCCAAAAGCCATGAAGTTTAAAGTATGGTTTTCATTAAATTTCTTTTCAATAGATAACAAATAACTTCCAGAACTATAATAAGATCCGGGAACATATCCTTCATCAGACCATCTAGAAGAACCACTTATTAAAAATCCCCAGCCATTGTTGTTAAGACCAGAATTGTAAGTATACATTGCTCTATTTCTGTAAGACCTGTTGGTTGAAGCATAAGAGACTCTAGACCCAGTTCTTTTCACTGATGGAAGTGCAGATATATAAGAATATGCTCCAATACTTCCAAAATTTGCAGCAGAGTTAGTTATTCCAAAACTTGTTTCTGGATATCTTGTAACATCATTTAGCCCTCCCCAATAGCTCCATATTGTCCATCCATTTTCTGGATCGTTAACAGGGATTCCATTGATAAAAAGTCGAGTATTTTCAGAGCTATAACCTCTCAATCTATATCTAGCTGCACTGAAATTAAATCCTGCTTGATTAACATAAACGTCTCTTGAAGACTGTAATAAGCCACTTATGTCTTGGGATTGTAATTCATTGTCAAGTAAATCTACCGTGGTAGTAAAAACGGGAATTATATTTTTAACAGTATCTACAACAAATGACGAATCTGTTTGGCCTTTAAAACCTGTAAAGTAAAATATTAGCAACAAAGGAAAAATAAAACGAGATTTGAAGTAATTAAGAATCATTTGTCCTAAAGTATAGAAATTAAATTAAGTTGTTTACTTTTAGTCAAAAGTAACTTAAATTATTTCTCAACTTGAAAGTCCATCTAATTTTTTTAACATTTTTTCTTTTCCTAAAAGCGGGATATTCTCAAGACAGAAAGTCTCTTGAGTTAAATTTAGAATGTATAGCATTTTATAACCTTGAAAATCTTTTTGATACCATAGTAGATCCTGATACCAACAAAATTTTGCAAGAGGATTTTACTCCTTTTGGGTCTAAAAAATTCAATACAACTAAATATCTTCTTAAGCTAAAAAATATGGCTTTTGTTATAGACACTCTTGGTAAAGAAGTAACTCCACTTGGGGCAAGTATTATTGGCGTATGTGAAATTGAAAACCGATTGGTTTTAGAAGATTTAGTAACTCAACCTTCAATTGCTGACAAGAATTATAAAATTGTGCACCACGAAGGGCCAGATGCTAGAGGAATTGACTGTGCATTAATTTACGATCCCTTACATTTTAAGGTAACTTCAAGCAAATCAGTAAAGTTTAAAATTCCTGGTAACGATAGGTTCAGATCTAGAGACCAATTAGTAGTTTCTGGGAAATTATTAGGTGAAGAAATGCATTTTATTGTTGTTCATTGGCCATCGAGAAGGGGAGGTGAGGCGAAAAGCAGACCCAAACGTATAGAAGCTGCTAAGTTGACCAAATCTATCGTAGATTCTCTTAGGCAAATAGATAAAAAAGCAAAGGTAATTGTAATGGGCGATTTTAACGACGATCCTATCTCACCAAGTATTAAAGATTTTTTACATGCCAATGGATCTACACTTTTAAGAAACAATCAAATGTATAATACCATGTACGATCATTACAAAAAAGGAATAGGAACCTTAGCATACAGAGATCAGTGGAATTTATTCGATCAATTTATTTTAACACCATCTTTAATTGTGAATCCCTCGGAGATAGATACTGATAATATGTATAATTCTTTTAGTTTTTACAAGTCAGTAGTTTACAATAAATCCTTCTTAAAAAATCCAAGTGGAAATTACAAAGGATACCCTTTTAGGACTTATGGTGGTTCTAGTTTTTTAGGAGGATATAGTGATCATTTCCCGGTTTATATGTTCTTAGTAAAGAAGGCTTCATGAAGTTTTTACTAATGTTTTTTTTTGCTATTTCTTTAACGTTTTTGTTTGCTCAAGATTCCTTAAAAATCACTTATTATAACCTGTTAAATTTCCCATCTTCTCAACAAGACAGAGTAGATACTTTAAAAAAGATTTTAGATTTTATTCAGCCAGATATTTTTGTGGTTAACGAGCTCACCTCATTTAATGGTGGAGCTTTAATTAAAAATAATGTTTTAAATTCTGGATCGAGCAACGACTTTCAAAGTGCATTATATTTTAATGGTCCTGATACAGACAACTTGCTATTTTATGATCAAAATAAATTTGAACTTTATTCTCAGCAACAAATACCAACCCAGCTTAGAGATATTAGTGAATATGTTCTTTATTATAAAAATCAGTTAGGTATTCTTAACGATACCAGCTTTATATACATCTATTCAATTCATTTAAAAGCAGGAAGTAGTTCTACTAATGAAGAACTTAGAAGGCAAGAGGCTGAAACCTTTAAGCAGTTTTTAGTAAATAATAACAGGATTGAAAGATTGATTGTTGGGGGAGATTTCAATTTTTATTACCATACCGAACCAGCTTGTCAAGAAATTCTTTACGGTCAAGGCTTAGACTTAATAGATCCTATTAACCAAATGGGAAATTGGCATAACAACAGTTTTTATAAAAATGTACATACTCAAAGTACAAGATCTGCAACAGGTGGTTATGCTGGTGGAGCATATGGTGGAATGGACGATAGATTTGATATTATTTTCACCTCCGATGATGTTATGGATGGTAGCTCAGGCATCGAATATATATCCAATACCTATATTGCAGATGGTCAAGATGGTAGTTATTTCAATCAATCTATAAACAGTATCAATAATTTACAAGTAACTCAAGATATAGCCAGAGCTCTTTTTTATATGAGTGATCATCTACCAGTATCTTTAATGTTTTCAATGAATCCCCCTTTGTCTGTATTAACTTCGAAAGGTAAAAACACCAATGTAAGGTTTTTGAATTCAACCAAAAATTTAGTTTTGGATTTCCCTATTAAAGAGGATTTGACTGTAAATATCTATGATTTGACGGGAAAAATTATTTGCAACAATAGATTTCATAATCAAAAACATGTAGAAATTGAATTACTTTTTCTACCTAAAGGATTTTATATCGTAGATTGTCTTTTGCAAAATGGCAGAATAAATCATAAATTTATAATTGAATAATAATTTTATATGAAAAGGTTTTTAAAAATATCAAGCATTCTATTCTTAAGTTTTTTAATAGCGTCTTGCGGAAAAGATGGATGTACAGATCCAACAGCAACCAATTATAATCCATCGGCCGATAAGGATGATAATTCTTGTATTATACTAGGTTGCACAGACTCAAATTCAATTAATTACAATCCAAATGCCACCGACGACAATGGTTCGTGTATATATTCAAATTCCTACTTATTAAATGGTGATTGGAATATTACCAATTTACAATACGAGACACAAATTGATATTCCTATTTTAGGAAGCCAAACTATTTCCGGAGATGCAAATGATGCTGGCTATTGGTACTTTCAATTTCCAGAATATACTTGCTCAAATTCATTAAATTTTGTTACTGAAGGAATTGATATTCTTGGACAAACCTTGCCTGGTGTTCCAATTGATATTACTAGTGAAGGAACTTGGGAATTATCCAATGACGATAACAACTTACTAATTACAGATTTAACAACTGGATTGGTATCCGATTATCAAATATTATCAATTCAACAAGACATTTGTTTTCTAAAAGGGATAATACCATTTGTAATTGACACAATGGGTTTTACAATAAACTCTGAAATTGATATTGAGATGCAACTCAATAAGCAGTAAATCACTTTCTTCTTATTGGCTTATAAATTCATTTGCAATTTTGTAAAATTCTATAGGGTTTTCTGCATGTAACCAATGTCCGACCTTTGGAATTGTTTTGATTACTCCATTGGGAAAAGATTCTAGAATATTTTGAAAATCTTCCTCTAATATATAATTGGACATTTCTCCACGAATAAAAAGTGTATCAGTTGGGTTTTTGTGGACATTGATTTTCACTAAAATCTCTCCAATATTTTTCTCTATTTCTTTTAGATTCATTCTCCATGCTAATTTTCCTTTTTCAATCCAATACAAGTTTTTAAGTAAAAATTGTTGGATACCTAAATTGTCAATATGAACTTGGATAGACTGCTGAGCCTGAGTTCTACTTGAAATTTCTTGTAAGTTAACGCTATTTAACCCTTTAAGAATCTCATTGTGATGCATGGGATATGCTTTTATTCCAATGTCAGCTACAATTAATTTATCTAGATATTTTGGATATTTTTCTGCAAATAACAAAGCTGCCTTCCCACCCATAGAGTGCCCAAGAATTATAGGAGAATTAATATTTTCGTACTCAATTAACTCTAGCAAATCATCCGCCATAAGGTCATAACTCATCTCTTTGCTATGAGGAGATCTGCCATGGTTTCTAAGGTCTATTAAATAAACCAAATTATTTTCAGCGAATTTCTTGCCAAGTGTTCCCCAGTTATCAGATGAGCCGAATAATCCGTGTAGTATTAGCAAGGGTTTTCCCTCACCTATTTTTTTGTAATTAAGTTTCATTTTAAAAGAGCTCTGAGATATAAATTAACAGTGTTTTCCATTCCATAATTTAGAGCATCTGCAATTAGGGCATGACCAATAGAGACTTCCTTTAAGTTTGGGATATTTGTTGCAAAGAATTTTAAGTTTTCCAGATTTAAATCATGTCCCGCATTTATTTCTATTCCTAACTCATTGGCTTTATTAGCTGCTTTCACAAATGGTTCAATAGCTTTTTCAAAGCTTAAAACATTAGAACTTGCATAACTTTCTGTATAAAGTTCTATTCTATCTGATCCAATTTCCTTAGCTCCTTCTACATGTTTTTCATCTGGATTTATAAATAAAGAGGTTCTTATATGATTGTTTGAAAAAAGTTGAACCATTTCACATAAAAAGTCTTTTTCTTTGATTGTATCCCAGCCATGATCGGAAGTTAATTGACCAATTTCATCAGGAACTAAGGTAACCTGACTAGGTTTGGTTTCTAGAACAAGATCTACAAAAGAATTTTCTTTTGGATTTCCTTCAATATTTAGTTCTACTTTAAGAACTTTCTTCAATTCTCTAACATCTTGATAAGTTATATGTCTCTCATCTGGCCTTGGGTGAACAGTAATTCCATTAGCTCCAAAAAGTTCAATATTTTTAGCATGCTCAATAACATTGGGTATAATTCCACCCCTAGCATTTCTCAATGTTGCAATTTTGTTGATATTTACACTTAATGCGATCATGACACAAAATTAAAAGACAATTTATCTTAATCGCTACTTTAATTGTATTTTTACAAATAATTATAATAAATGAAGGCAATTGATTTAATACAAAACGACGTTCCACCAATAAAAATTGATGAGTCATTGGAAAAGGCTTTGAACTGGATGGATGAGTTTAAAGTAAATCATCTGCCGGTAGTAAGTGGCTCTGAATTTGTTGGTTTGATTTCTGATGACATGATTTATGATTTCAATAATTCAAAGGAATTAATCTCCAAAATTAATTTCATTGGCAAGCAGCAGTTCGTTTTTGGGAATGCCCATTTATTTCAAATTATGCTACTGCTCTCCAATTATAATTTAAGTGTAGTTCCTGTTTGTGATAATCAAAACAATTACAAAGGGTCTATAAGTGGAAAAAACTTATTAAATATATTTAGTAATCAATCAAGTTTTACTCAAAATGGAGCAACTTTAATCCTGTATTTAAATAATATGGATTATCAGTTTTCAGAAATAGCCCAAATAATTGAAAGTAACGACTCTAAAATTCTTGCTTTTTACAACGATTTTATTGAAGGAACAAACCAAATAAAACTTACAATTAAAATTACCCAAACCAATTTAGGAGCTGTTTTACAAACTTTTTCCAGATACGATTATATGATTGATGAAATATTTAGCGATGAAGAAATAGCCAACCAAACCAAAGATAGATACGATCATTTAATTAATTATTTAGAAGTTTAGAGTGAAGAATATTGCTATATACGGAAAGTCTATTTCGGAGAACAATTTAAAATTCTTAGAAGCGCTTATTGTAACGTTAAAAGACGAATTAAATCCTCAGTTATTTATACACCAATCTTTAGAAGAACATTCTTCATTAATCGAAAGATTTAATATAAATTTTTTTAATGGCCAAGATTTATTAGTAAATGGAATTGATCTTTTGATAAGTTTTGGTGGTGATGGAACACTTCTAGATACCGTTACAATGATTAAAGACAGCAATATTCCAGTTTTAGGAATTAACGCTGGAAGACTTGGGTTTTTAGCAAATATTACCCAGGAGGATATAGTTTTAGCTGTAAAAGCACTTAAAAATAAAGACTATAAACTCGATCAGAGATCTTTACTTCAGGTAAAAAGTAAAACTTTGTCTGAAATTAAAACCTCAAATTTTGCACTTAACGAGATTACGGTTCATAAAAAAGACTCTTCTTCCATGTTAAAAATTGATGCTTTCTTGGACAATGAGTTTTTAAATTCTTATTGGGCCGATGGTTTAATTATTTCTACTCCCACAGGTTCAACAGCTTATTCTTTGTCTTGTGGAGGTCCAATTATTTCCCCTGGTTCTAATAACTTCGTAATTACGCCTGTTTCTCCCCATAATTTAAATCTCAGACCGATGGTTGTTGGTGATCAAGTGGTAATAAGGTTGAGAGCAGAGTCTAGAGAAAGTCAATTTCTTTTAACTATGGACAGTAGGTCTGTCTCTATAGAAAACAATGAAGAAATATTTATAAGCAAAGCTGATTTTTCCATTAAATTAATAGAGTTGCCGGATCATAATTTCTTTAAAACTATCAGAAACAAGTTATTTTGGGGAAAAGATTCAAGAAATTAACTCTTTTTAGGGTTTTCCTATAATTTCTTTTGTAATTTCACTGTAAGTTATAGCTAGATGAAAAATTTAATTTTACTCTCAACATTTTTAATTAGCCTAAGCTCCATTTCACAGGTATCTGAATTTGGTTTTTTTTCGGGAACCGGTTACTACATTGGTGATTTAAATAAAAGTCATTTTTCCCAACAAGATTTATGTCTTGGATTAGTTTACAAAACAGACTTTCCTAATGAGAGAATGTCTCTAAGATTTCATTTAATGTATAATAAGTTTAAGGCCAACGACGGAAAGTCAGGTGTTGAAAGTCAAATTTATCGAAACCTGGAATTTAAATCTGAAGTTATTGAGTTTGGTCCTGTTATTGAGATTGATTTTTTTAAATTTCATCCTGGTCAAAACCATACAGATGAACCTGATTTCGGCTCCCCTTATTTTTTTGCTGGAATTAATTATATGAGGATGAATCCCAAAGGAAAATTAAATGGAGAATGGGTGGAATTGCAACCTTTGGGAACTGAAGGTCAAGGAAGTATTTTGAGAAATGATAATAATGAAATAGTAAATAAATACTCCAGAAACCAAATAGTTATTCCTTTTGGAGTAGGTGTTAAAATGAATATTACTCATCATTTGTCATTTGGTTTAGAGTATGGAATGAGAAAAACTTTCACAGATTATTTTGACGATGTAAGCGGTCTTTACCCAGATTTAGTAGATCTGGCAGCAGTTAGCCCAGAGGCAGCTCAAATGAGCGATAAGTCTGGATTTCCTCAAGGCTTAAATGATTCAAGTTACGGTTTGCAAAGAGGAGATGCTAGCAATAAGGATTGGTATGCTGTAAGTGGGATTATTTTAACGTATGAATTTTTTAAGGATGTAGTTTGTCCAAAATGGTAACAAAATAAACACTTCTTGAAATTCATTTTTTATGAAAGATTTTAATTTAGATAGTACTAGAATTCCTAAGCACGTAGCCATCATTATGGATGGTAATGGAAGGTGGGCCAAGCAAAAGGGAGAGATGAGGATTTTTGGACATACTAATGGAGTAGGTTCAGTAAGAGAAGCTTTGACCGCTGCAGGTGAAATAGGTGTTGAATATCTTACCTTATATGCTTTTAGTTCTGAAAATTGGAGTAGACCTAAAGAAGAAATTTCTGCATTGATGGATTTATTAGTCCAATCTATTTACAATGAAGTAGATGAACTTAATAGTAAAGGAGTTAAATTAGCCACCATTGGCGACATAGAATTTCTTCCAGAGTCCTGTCAAAAAGCCCTTGAAGAAGCAAAACAAAGTACAAAAGACAATAAAAAAATAACGCTTATTTTGGCATTGAGTTATAGCTCACGAAGAGAAATTTCTCTTGCTGTACAAAAGATGACCAATGAAGTTGTAAAAGGAGAGTTAGACTCTAGTGCAATAAATGAAGAATTAATAAGTTCTTATTTGAGTACATCTGATTATCCAGATCCAGAATTATTAATTAGAACTAGCGGTGAAAATAGAGTAAGTAATTTTCTAATGTGGCAATTGGCGTATACAGAGCTTTATTTTACAAAAATTTTATGGCCAGATTTTAAGAAGAAGAATTTTTACAAAGCAATTTTTGATTACCAAAAAAGAGAAAGAAGATTTGGAAAAACATCGGAACAACTACTGGATTCTAATGCATAGATATTTCAAAATTATTTTAATTATAATCTTAGCTGTAAATAATATTTATGGACAGGAATCTTATACGAATTACCAGCTCTCACCAAGAGAATATACCCTAGCTGGTATCTCTATTGATGGTGTAGTTCATTTAGATCACGAAATGGTAATTCAAAAATCTGGACTAATTAGGGGAGAGAAAATTGCTATACCAAGTGATAAAATCTCTAAGGCTATTACTAATTTATGGAACCAAGGATTATTTAGTCAGGTATCTATTTCTAAAGAAAAAACTCAAGGTAACAATCTCTTTTTAAGAATAAAACTTAAAGAAAGTCCTAGAATGTCTAGGTATTCATTTTCGGGTATTTCTAAATCAGAGGCCGACCAATTAAGAGACGACTTAGACCTTTACAGCGGTAAAATAATTTCCGAGTCGCTAAAAATGAATGTCAAAAAGATTTCTAGAAATTATTTTATAGGAAAAGGTTTTTTAAAAGCCAAGGCTACAATATCTACAAAAAATGATACGCTGGTTAACAACAGCAAAATCATGAAAATTGATATAGAAAAAGGGATAAGATATAAAGTAAACGAAATAATTATTGAAGGAAATTCTTCACTTTCTAGCGATAAGCTAAAGAGATTAATGAAAGAGACCAAAGAAAAAAAATGGTATCGATTCTACAAAAGATCTATGTTTCAAAATTCATTATTTGAACAAGATAAAGAAAAAATAATTGAAAAATATAAGCAGATTGCTCATAGAGATGCACAAATAGTTTCTGACACAATTGTTGATTTCGATGAAAATACCATCAACATTATATTTAGAATTGAGGAAGGTAATCAATACTTCATTAGAAATATAGAATGGTCTGGCAACCAAAAATATTCTACAGGTCTATTAGATACCATTTTGGGAATTAAAAAAGGAGATTTGTACGATCAAGCCACTTTAGATACCAAACTATTTATGAATCCTAACGGGAATGATATTAGCTCCTTGTATATGGACGATGGTTATCTGTTTTTTCAGGTTACGCCTGTAGAGAAAAAAATTGAATACGATTCGGTAGATTTAGAGATAAAGGTTTATGAAGGAAAACAAGCTAGAATTAAAAAAGTCAATGTCAATGGAAATACCAAAACCAGTGACCATGTAATTCTTCGAGATATGTATACCCATCCTGGAGATTTGTTTTCTAGAGATGCAATAATTAGAACACAAAGACAGTTGGCTCAAAATGGATATTTTGACCCAGAGAAGTTGGGCGTAAATCCCATGCCTAACCCAACAGATGGAACAGTAGATATAGACTACGAAGTGGTAGAAAGACCAAATGATCAAATTGAGCTTTCAGGAGGTTGGGGAAATAATTCTTTAGTGGGAACTTTAGGTCTTACTTTTAATAATTTCTCAGCAAAAAAACTATTTAAAAAAGGTTCTTGGTCCCCATTACCCTCAGGAGATGGACAAAGATTGAGCATTCGTGCCCAGTCTAGCGGCTATTTTTTCCAGAGTTACAATATGTCTTTTACTGAACCTTGGCTTGGAGGAAAGAAACCAAACTCGTTTACCATATCTGCTTTTCATTCTATGCAGTCTTACGATAGAAAATTCTTATTTGATTCTTTGGATACAGAAGGAAATAATGTAGTTAATGAAAATAGAAGATTTATTAAAATTACTGGTGTTTCAGTGGGGTTGGGAAAAAGATTGAAATGGCCTGATGATTATTTTAGTGTTTATTATGAAGCTGGTTACCAACATTACAAGCTAAATAATTTTGGAAGTATATTTAGTTTTGCAAATGGCTATGTAAATAATCCGTATGTTCAGTGGAGAATTTCTAGAAATAGTATCGATCAGCCATTGTATCCAAGAAGTGGTTCTTCCATAACCCTGTCGCTAAAATCTAGCGTTTATCCCTACTCTAGGATTAATAATATAGAAGACCATAGTACGCTTACAGATCAAGAAAAGTATAAATTCTTACAATATAATAAGTTCAAATTCACTTCTTCTTGGTTTACTCCTATTTCAAAAGATAAAAAATTAGTAGTTAATGCTAGATTAGGTTTTGGTTTGCTTAACGGTTGGAATAAAGATTTGGGAGCACCACCTTTCGAAAGATTTTATTTGGGAGGAAGTGGTCTTTCAGGATTTAGTTTAGATGGTAGAGAAATTATTGCACTCCGAGGATACGACGAACAAACTATTTCTTCCAGTACTGGAGATAGATTGATAAGTAAATATACTTTAGAGCTTAGGTATCCAGTAAGTTTAAATCCATCTGCAACTGTTTATCTTCTAAGTTTTCTTGAAGGGGGTAATTCTTGGAACGATTATAAAAAGTACAATCCATTCCAAGTCAAAAGATCTGCAGGTTTTGGGGTAAGAATTTTCTTGCCTATGTTTGGTTTATTGGGTCTTGATTACGGTTTTGGTTTTGATCCATTAGATCCTGGAGCACAAGGGGAAGTAAATCACAACTCTCAAATTCAAGCAAAGGGATATAGAGGACAGTTCCATTTTACAATTGGCATGAATATTGGAGAATTATAAAATATGTTTTTAAGATCTATCGTATTATTTCTAATGGTTACTTTATTTACCCTAAAAAGTAACGGACAAAAATTTGCTTTTGTAGACTCCGAATATATTTTAGAGCAAATGGAAGGTTATCAAAAAGCACAGAAACAAATTGACGACTTGGCTGCACAGTGGCAAAAAGAGCTAGATCAAAAAATGATAATTATAGAGCAAAAAAGTAACGAACTAAAAAAGAACGAACTTTTGCTCCCAGAAGAAACCCGAATAGAAAAAGAGTTAGAGATAACTACTCTTCAAGATGAATTAAGAAAATTTCAAACTAAAAAATTTGGCGTAGGAGGAGATCTTTTTAGAAAAAGAAAAGAATTAATCCAACCCATTCAAAGAAAAGTATTTAAGGCGATCCAGTCATTAGCGAAAGACAATAATTACGCATATGTTTTGGATAAAAGTAAAAACTCGAATATATTGTACGCAGATCCAAAGTATGATAAAAGCGATGCAATAATCAAAAAACTAAAAAAGTAAAAATGAAAAACACAATTAAATCTTTTCTAATAGCACTACTAATTTCTTCAGCATTTAATGTAAATGCTCAAAAATTGGGTCATGTTAATTCTCAGGCTATTGTTCAGGAAATGCCAGATTATGAATCTGCAAGGCAAGAGTTAGAAAGTTATAAAAATGATTTGGCTAAAGAATTAGAAATGTATCAAAAATTAATCATGGAATTTGCTCAAGCTTATGAACAACAAAAAGCTGAAATGTCTCAAGAATCTAGACAGAGAAAAGAAGCTGATTTAATGGAGAGACAGCAAAACTATGAAAAGAAAGCTTATGAAGCAGAGCAGAAATTGCAGCAAAAAGAGCAGGAGCTCTTACAAGCAATTATGATAAAAGTAAATAACGCTGTTAAAGAACTTGCTAAAGCAGATGGCTATTCTTATATATTTGAGCTAACTACTCTTTTACATGCTGGTGGAGACGATATAAGTGACAAGGTTAGAAAGAAACTTGGTATATCTACTTCCAACTAATTTTAAAGGCTCTTTTTAAGAGTCTTTTTTTTTAATTATAATGAAAGGCCCAATTGGTATATTTGACTCTGGTTATGGTGGTTTAACAGTTCTTAAATCCATACAAAATCTACTTCCTAATTACGACTGTATTTATTTAGGTGATAATGCAAGAGCTCCATATGGGGCAAGATCTTTTGAAGTAATTAATCAGTATACACTCGAAGCAGTTGAATATTTATTTAACCAAAATTGTCCGATTGTTATTTTAGCTTGTAATACTTCTTCTGCAAAAGCACTTAGAAATATTCAGAAAAATATTTTACCAAATAAATATCCCAATAAAAAAGTATTGGGAGTTATTAGACCAACTACTGAAGAAGTTGGACATTTCACTAAATCTGGTTACGTTGGAATTATGGGCACTGCAGGAACAATAGTTTCTAATAGTTATCCTATTGAAATATCTAAATTGTTTCCCAATGTTCAGGTAGTTCAACAAAGCTGTCCTATGTGGGTTCCTTTGGTGGAAAATAATACTTTTTTAGAAGAAGGAGGTCAATATTATATAAAGAAGTATATAGATGAGCTATTGGAAAAAGAACCAAGAATAGATACAGTAGTTTTGGCGTGTACTCACTATCCAATTTTAAAAGAATCCATAGAGAAGTTCTTGCCTAAAGAAGTAAAATTATTTGACCAAGGAGATTTGGTTGCAGATAAGCTAATAGAGTATTTTAAAAGACATTCAATCATTGATGGTCAAATATCTAAGTCTGGAAATATAGAGATATTTACTACAGAAGAAAGTGATAAGTTTGACGACCATTTAAATTTATTCTACAATTCAAATTATAGTTCTAAAACCGTTCAAATTATTTAATCTTTATACCACTTAGAATATTCCACATACTTATTGGCCAAGTCTAAAAGTTGTTTTTTAAAGTCCCCCTCTTTCACTTTTTTTGCTGGAATACCAGCATATATTTCTCCAGATTTCACATGGGTTCCCATAGTAACTACAGCTCCAGCTGCAATAATACTATCACTTTCAATAATACAATTATCTAGTACAATAGCTCCCATTCCAATTAGTACGCGGTCTTTAATAGTACAACCATGAACAATAGCATTGTGGCCAATAGTTACTTGATTGCCAATGGTAGTTGGACTCTTTTTATAGGTGCAGTGAATAATTGCTCCGTCTTGAACGTTTACTTCATTTCCCATTTTTATAAAGTGAACATCGCCTCTTGTAACAGAGTTGAACCAAAAACTGCAACGGTCTCCACAAATGACATCTCCAATAATTGTAGCATTTTCGGATAGGTAACAATCTCTTCCAAATTGTGGATTTTTACCATTAATTTCTTTGATGAGTGGTTTCATATCGTTTAGGATTGATTAATTTAGTTGTAAATTATAAAAAATGAGCAGACCAGTTACTATTTATGCAGAAATGACACCTAATCCCAAGACTATGAAGTTTGTTGCAGACCACATGCTTATTAGTTCGGGAGAAATTGTAGAGTTTCTATCTCCATCTGATTCAAAAGGGTATTCTACTCTTGCAGATGCTTTATTCAATTTTCCATTTGTAACCAAAATTTTTATTGCTCAAAACTTTGTAACAGTTACTAAGAACGATATGATAGAGTGGAGTGATGTTAGTTTGGAAATGAGAGATTTTATAAGAGAGTGGTTGATGGAAAACGAAGATGCTGTTCAAAAGATTCCAGAGCAGTCCAAAATTGAGGTTGTTTCAGAATCCGAAACAAAAACTACCGATATCTCACCGGTAATTAATACTGAAATGGATCAGAAAATAGTGGATTTAATAAATGAATACATTCAGCCCGCTGTAGAACAGGATGGAGGCGCAATTCATTTTCAGTCCTATAATGAAGATAATGGACAAGTAACTGTTGTGCTAAAGGGTTCTTGTAGCGGTTGTCCATCTAGCACAGCAACTTTGAAAGGTGGAGTGGAGAATTTATTAAAATCTCATATACCTGAAATTAATGAAGTGGTTGCTCTTAATGGTTAGTTTTTAGCTTTTTATCAAGTCCTGATGGGCTTTTGATATTGTCACTACTTTCTTTAGTAGCAACAATATCTTTTTCCCTTTGTAAACAAAACTTGTATTTATGCATATC
>JADHMB010000057.1 GCA_016780365.1 Flavobacteriales bacterium | reverse complement strand
AATATTCCTTTGAAAAAAATTATCTAAATGAGGTTCGTAGATAGGAATTTTTCCATTTTTCAGTGTCTGGACTTTTTTTTCATCAATATCCACACAAGTAACTGTGTTTCCAGTTTCTGCTAAACAAGTTCCTGTTACTAGGCCTACATATCCAGTTCCAATTACAGCTATTTTCATTATTTATTATTTATTATTTATTTAAAAAATTAGAAATATTTTCAATTATATAGTCTTGTTGCAAAGTAGAAAGTTCTGTATGCATTGGCAATGAAAATACTCTAGATGAAAGCCAATTGGTAACTTTCATATTTCCATAAGAATTCGGGATTTTGGAAAACATTTTTTGCCTATGAGCAGGTACTGGATAATATACCATTGCCGGAATGTTTTTATCCGCTAAATATTGGATTAATTCATCTCTTAATATAGAGTCATCCAGCTTTAAAGTATATTGATGAAAAACATGATTAGAATCTAAGTTTCTGAACGGAAGTGTAAGTTGATCTAAGTCCTTTAAATTTTGATCGTAATAATTTGCAGCTTTCTGTCTGTTTAAAATGTATTGATCAAGTTCTTTGAGCTTAATTCTTAGTACTGCAGCCTGAATATTATCTAATCTTGAGTTACACCCAACTATATCGTGGTAATATCTTTTACTTTGTCCATGATTAGCTATCATTCGAAGTTTTTTTGCTAACTCATCATCGTTAGTCATCATTGCACCGCCATCACCAAAACATCCTAAATTTTTAGAGGGGAAAAAACTAGTACATCCAATATTTCCTATAGTTCCTGTTTTTTGAGGTTGGTTAAATCCTAAATAATCACTTCCGATTGCTTGAGCATTGTCTTCAATTACAAAAAGATTGTATTTCTTGGCCAAACGCATAATAGATTTCATATCAGACGACTGTCCAAAAAGATGAACTGGAACAATGGCTTTGGTTTTTTTAGTAATTGCCTTTTCTACTTCATCAACAGAAATATTAAAATTTTCTGGATTACAATCCACAAATACAGGTTTTAAGCCTAAAAGCCCTATTACTTCAGTAGTAGCTATGTAAGTGAAAGATGGAGTTATTATCTCATCTCCAGGCTTTAATCCAAGGGCCATCATAGATATTTGAAGCGCATCTGTTCCATTTGCGCATGTAATAACATGTTTTACATCAAGATAAGCAGCTAATTCATTTTGAAAAGATTTGACATGTTCTCCATTTATAAATTGTGTAGAACTCAAAACATCATTTATAACTTGATCTACTTGAGGCTTGATCTTCATATATTGACTTTTTAGGTCAACCATTTGAATATTTAAATTATTTTCGCTCATCTCTATAAATTAACAATTGCGAATATAACTATATCCTAGATTTATGGCAATTCTTATATTTGATTTTTCAAATTAATACTTCTTAAAGTTGACACTGTTAAATAAAGTACTTGTCATTTTACTATTTTCAATATTAATATTGACCAATGGAACATGTCAAAAAAATAAAGATTCTGTTATTTATTTCCCTTTTGTAAGGGTTAGCCTAGCTCTACAGTCTCCCAAGGGAGATTTTGCAGAAGATTATGGAATAAATTCTAATATTGGACTTTCCATTGGCTGGAAAAATAAAAGAAATCAAACCTTTGAATTAAATTACAATTTTATTCATAGTGAAAATGTTAAAAATTCAAGCGTCTTAGACCACTTAATAAATGATCAAGGATGGATTATTAACCAGTATGGAGAAGAAAATCTATACCTAATGTATCACAGGGGTGGATTAATTAGTTTAGATATTGGAAAAGTCTTAAATCTTATTGGGCCAAATCCAAATTCTGGGATTTTCTTAAAAGGGGGTATTGGATCTATGTATCATAAAATAAGAATTGAAAATCAAGAAAATTTAATTCCTCAGCTCAAAAAGGAATATTTAAAATACTATGACAGGCTTACAGTTGGGGTATTATTGAAACAATACATTGGCTACCAAAACATGAGCAACAATAAATTGGTGAATTTTACAATTGGGATAGAAATTATAGAAGGATTTAACAGAGGAATGAGAGATTATCAGATTGACTTAATGGGCCCTTATACTGATAATAAATTTGACGTATATCTTGGGCTAAGAGCAGGATGGTTTTTCCCAGTTTTAAGAAAGGATCCCAACGAATTTTACTACAATTAAAATGGGTTTATTTCATTATCAAATTGCTATTGAGCTGTTGTCTATTTATATAAAAGTTTCTGCTTTATTTGGAAATAATAAGTCCAAAAAATCAATAAAAGGTCAAAAAAATTGGCAGAAAAACTTATCCAATTTAAATTCCGATAAAAAAACTTTTTGGATTCATGCTGCTTCCCACGGCGAAGCTATTATGGCAAGTTCTTTGGTTAAAGAAATTTTAAATCAAAAAAAAAACCAAGTGGTCATGTCGTTTTTTAGCTCCTCTGGTTATGACAACTACGATTTTGAAAATGAAAATTTTCATAAATTTTATTTGCCTTTTGATAAAAAAAGAAATTCAAAAAAAATTATAGATTTTATTAAACCAAATATTTTAATTTTTGTGAAGTATGACCTATGGCTCAATTTAATCAGTGAATGTAATAATAGAAAAATTCCATCTTTGGTATTTTCTTCCAAATTTAGAAAGAACCATTGGTATTTTAATATGCTAGGAAAATCCGCTAAAAAAATACTTCAGTCCATGAGTTTGATATTAACTGCAGATCATTCATCTGAAGAAATATTAGAAAAAAATGGATTTTCTAATTTTAAATATTCTGGAGATACTAGATTTGACACCTTCAATGAAGTTGAATCAAATTTAGTTTTAGATATTAAGTCCCCATGTATTATTTTAGGGTCCTCTTGGGAAAAAGAAGAAAGAATAGCCGCAGAAATAATTAAGAAGATAGACAATATTAATTGGATAATAACTCCACATGAGATTAAAGAAAATGAAATCTTAAAAACAAAAAAATTATTTGGAAATAAAGCTCTACTATACTCCGAAATTGATTTAAATAAACCTATACCTAAAGTCTTAATTGTTGATCAAATTGGAATTCTTGCAGATCTTTACAACTATAGCGATATTGCCTTTATTGGGGGAGGGTTCTCTGGCAAACTACACAACATCTTAGAGGCAGCAGCAAAGGGAAACTTTCTTTTATTTGGCCCCAATATTGACAAGTATCCAGAAGCTAATTTAATGCTTAAAGAAGAGATTGCAGAGATTATCCACGATTCTAAGAATCTAAAAAATATTATTTCAAAGTTAATTGGAAATGAAGCTGAATTAGAGAAAAAAAAGAAAAAAGCCAAAGAAATTATAAAAGAGAATAAAGGAGCTACAGAAATCGTTTGGAATGAAATTCAAAAATTGGTTTAACTACTCTATTATTTCTGCATCCTCTAGAATATAATTCAATTGGTAAATGTCATCCACGTTTAATTTTAAAGTGCCCTTATAAGTTATTACCTGGTCCATTCTTAACCCTTCATATTTTTTAATCATTTGAATCTCCATTACTGATTCAGGACCAGCCTGACCGCAAAAGAAACAAGAGCTATATGGATTGGCAGAAAGCACATAATAGTCTTGTACAATATCCACCGGAATTATAAAGCCTCTAATTTGCACTTCTTTGCCGTCCATTTCTTTAACGGATTCCGAAAACTTTGGCACCATATAATAAGCCTGAAATTCTTCAGACCAAATCTCATCAAACTCTACATTTTTCAAAAGCTCCCAAGTAATGATATTTTGACTAAAAATATTTCCTACAAAAAATAAAAAAAAGGTGGTTGCTAAAATTATTTTGTTTCTCATGTTTTATTTTTTAATGTCTTTGAGATATCCAGTCTGTATGCTGCTATTGCAGGGAATATTGCCGCGGTCATTCCAATTAGTATTGTCACAAAAAGCAAAACTAGTTCTAGGCTATCAAATACCATACCTGAAAATTGATAATTGTACTTAAGATTTAAAAATCTAGCCATAATTCCCATTATTGAATGTCCCAATATCAATCCTGAAACACTTCCTAATAGCCCAATAAAGAAACCTTCTAAAATTATAGAAATAAAAATTAATCTAACACTAGCTCCTCCAACTCTCATCATAGATATTTCATACTTTCTGTCTTTCATCGAATTTAATAATGTAACAACAATACTAAAAAGAGAAAGCCCGAAAATAAATAGTGACAAGACGTAAATAACGTTTACAGCAGGTTCTATAAGATCTAAAAGTTGTTTGATTTCAATGGCTGGTTCTGCCCCCATCAATGCATTTTTTTGATTGACAATTCCTGGAATTGAAAATTTTGCTCTAGGTGAATTGTAATTTACTAAAACTGCTGTTACCTCCTTATTATTTTCAGAAACTTCTGATTTGTGATCATGAGAGTGATGGTCATGTTCTTCAGCAGTTTTTAAATCAAAAGAACCTTTTTTATCATTATGAGGATGAACTTGCCAAACACTTTCTAAAGAAGTTACTATCAACTGATCAATAATTTCTCCTGTTGGTGAAAGAACACCTACTATACGGTAAGGAAAATCTTCATGATCGTGGGTTGATTCTTCTATTCCATGACTCCCACTAAAAGAGTCACCAATATCTAATTTTAATTTTGCTGCAACATTGGCACCAATTACCACTTCTAAAGGTTCATTAAAAAAATTTCCTTTTGAAATTGATCCATTATATATCTGGGTAATGAAATTTGGATTTGTTCCAATTATTCTATGTTTTTTATAAGAATCGCCAAGCGAAATTGGTATTGCACTTTTTACAAAAGGATGTTTGAAGAGGAAACCTACTTCATTGAGCTTTATATTGCCGTTTGGATAATCTATATGGAAAACATTACATAATACAGACTGAAGTCTACTGCCTTTCGCCCCAACTACTAAATCTATCTTATTTGCATTTTCATTAAACTTAGATTTCATTTGTTTCATGGTAAGCATTGATAAAACAATTACCATTATTGATGAACTGAGTAAAACTGCAGAAAGACCACTTGAAAGAGGTCTAGTTATAATATTTCTCCACGCTAACTTAAAAATCATTTAAATTTATTTGATTGGGAAACTTATCTTTTATTCTTTTATCGTGAGTTACTATTACAAGAGTAGTATTATTTTCCCGAGATAAATTGGTTAATAAATCAACCACATTGTTACATGAATTGTCGTCCAAAGCAGAAGTTGGCTCGTCTGCAAAAATGATAGATGGTTGATTTACCAGTGCTCTTATTATCGAAATTCTTTGTTTTTCACCTTCGCTTAGATTTTGAATTGAAGCGTTTTTTAAATGGTTTAAATCCACCTTTTTTAAAAGCATATCAATTTTGGATTGATTTATTTTAGAAGACATGTATTGTGAAAACTTTAAATTGTCATTAACTGAGAGAGACTTTATAAAATGAGGGGTTTGAAATACAAATCCAATTTGTTGCCCTCGAAATTTATCTCTTTTTTTGTTGGACAAACTAAAAATATCTATATCATTAACCAATATATTTCCGCTTTCAGCAGACAATAGTCCTCCTAAAATATTAAGTAAACTTGTTTTACCTGAACCACTTTTTCCTATGATTAGCAACTGACCACCATAATCCAAATTTATATTTGGAAATTTAATCTCTATTTCACCGTATTTTACAGTAATATTATTTGTGCGTATCAATTTTTTTTGATTTAATCCAAAAATATAAGCCGACTCCAACTAAGGGAATGCTTAAGTATTGTCCCATGGTTAATAGCGAACTATTTTCCAATGTTTGATGTTCTTTAAAGAATTCGACAATAAATCTAGAGGCGAATAAAAGTGTGAAAAATGCACCAAATAACTTTCCAGAATATAAATACCAATCTCTTTTCCAATAGCCCCAAAATAAAAAACAAAAAATAAGCCAGTAGGAGATTGCCTCATACAACTGCGTAGGAATTCTTGGGATGATATAAATTGGGAGAATTAATTCATTGGTAGAACTAACTATAAAATCATTTTTATCATTAGAAGAGAAAAAATCTGCATCAGAATCAATTGCTTGAAAATTAAATGCATTTGAGAAAGCTTCAGAATAATAAGGATTCATTTTTTTATTACCAAGAGGAACACTTACCTTTAATTGTGAATATTTAATATCGTTTATTGTTGTGTCTATCGATGTTTCATTCAGATGAATTTTTTCACTCTCTACGCTAAAAAAACTTGCTATTTGATTCTTAGCTTTATACTCGTAAAAAAAACCTGACTCACTTTCTGTTCTTACTCCAACAATTTCAGAATTCATTAAATTTCCTACTCTTATAAAACCTGCAGCTAAAGCAACGGCAACCACCAATTTATCCATGGTCCACATAGTTTTTTTGTGGGTGACTTTTTTAGAGAAAATCCACATAGATATTATTAGCGCAACTGCTGCTCCGTGGCTAGCCAATCCACCTTTCCACACCATTAATATTTCGGAAATATTTTCTAAATAATAATTGGGTTCGTAAAAAATAACGTGTCCAAGTCTAGCTCCTAGAATAGTACCTATAACTGTATAAACAAGCAGCTTATCCATCCACTGCTCAGGAGCAGATTCGTTATCAAACATTTTTTTTACTATTTGAAATCCTATTATGAACGAAAGTGCAAAAAATAAACTGTAGTATCTAAGGGTAATAAATCCATCATAGAGTGCAGGATCAACATTCCAAGATATATACAAATAAAAATTACTGATCATTTTACAAATTTAATACTAAAGAAGTGATTTAAGCAATAATCTGTTGGGTAATCAAAAGACTATAACTAATTTTACCATATGAAAGTAGAACAAATTTATACTAGTTGTCTGTCTCAAGGTGCTTATTTTATAGAAAGCAATGGTGAAGCTGCTGTAATAGATCCATTAAGAGAAATTTCTAACTATTTAAAGCTAGCAGAAGATTCCAATTCCAAGATTAAATATGTTTTTGAAACTCATTTTCATGCAGATTTTATAAGTGGCCATTTAACTCTTGCTAATAAAACTGGTGCAAAAATAGTTTATGGACCACAAGCAGATCCAAATTTTGAATCGATTATAGCGGAAGACAATCAGGTATTTAAAATTGGAGCAGTTACCATAACTGCAATACATACACCTGGTCATACTTTAGAAAGTACATCCTATATTCTAAAAGATAAAAATGGAAAAGAACACTGTATTTTCACTGGTGACACTTTATTTTTAGGAGATGTTGGAATTCCAGATGTTGCTCAACGATATATGGGCGTTTCTAAAGAAGAATTGGCTGGGATTTTATACGAATCTGTAAACAATAGAATAAAACCACTTCCCGATAATATATTAGTTTATCCAGGTCATGGAGCAGGTTCTGCATGTGGTAAAAATATGATGAAGGAAACTGTAGATACTTTAAAGAATCAAAAAAAAATAAATTATGCTTTAAATGGATCGTTTTCAAAAGAAGGTTTTGTGAAGGAGTTGACAGACAATTTACCAGAACCCCCAACCTATTTTCCATCAAATGTGAAATTAAACCAAGAGGGTTATTTAGATTTTGATAAAGTTTTAGAAAGAGGATTAATTCCACTAGAATTGGAAAAATTTATTAGTTTATCTTCTCAAGAAAATACAATAATTCTTGATGTAAGAAATCAAAATATTTTTAAAAATGGATTTGTACCTGGCTCAATATTTATTGGTTTGAATGGTGGATTTGCACCTTGGGTTGGTGCTGTTTTAAAGGATATAAACATAAAAATATTATTGGTTTGTGAAGAAAGTCAAGCAAAAGAAGCAATTATGAGATTATCAAGAGTAGGTTTTGACAACTGTCTTGGTTACTTAAAGGGAGGATTTAAGACATGGCAAAATTCAAGTAATCCAATTGACACAATAGATTCTAAGAGCGCAAAAGAGTTTGAAAAATCTATAAATGACAATATTAATATATTAGACGTTAGACAAGTTGGGGAAAGAAATAATGGATATTTAAAAAACTCAGAACATATACCCCTTGCTTTAATAGATTCTGGTAACAAATCTTTAAATAAATCTTTGAAATATCATATCCATTGTGCTGGAGGCTATAGAAGTATGATAGCATGTTCCATTTTAAAGAAAAACGGATTTGATAATACAATTGATATTGAAGGTGGATTTGGGTCTATCTCCAACAATACGTCGTTGGAAATTTTACAAAACTAAAGAGAGATTTGGCTACTTTTCAAGAAATAATAAAAGGTGACAAACCAGTATTGGTTGATTTTCATGCAGATTGGTGCAATCCATGTAAAATGATGAATCCAACATTGAAATCAATTAAAAAACATTTTGGAGATGAAATTAAAATTCTAAAAATAAATGTTGACAACAACGAAAAAGTTGCCGGGAAATTTCAAGTAAGAGGAATTCCAACTTTCATTTTATTTAATGAAGGTGAGATAAAATGGAGAAAATCTGGAGTAATTGAAGAGAAAGAATTTATTGAAACTATACGTTCAAATATTTAATAAATCTCTTTCTTTCCACTTTACTTTATACTTTCTGGCTTGTAAGAGTATTATCAAAACAAGTATTAACGGATATAATAAAAACATTGGCAAAGAATATTTCCACAGTTTATTTTCTTTATAAAAAAAAGATCCAATAATTACAACCAATAAATCAGGCAATAATTTCAATAATAAAAGTGAAAAAAACAACCACTGCAATTTAAAAATACTTAAAGCTGTAAGTGGAATTATTAAAAGGTTACAAATAACAATAAGCAACCCAACTAATTTAGTAGTTATCAATCCTTTCATTTTCATTTTTCCCGACCATCTTAACGATCTTTCAACCATATCTTGAAGGTCTCTAGAGCCTTGTGTTTCGATAAATAAATTACTATTGAATATAGTTTTGATAGATTTTTTATTAGATAAAAAACTATTAAGTAAATACATGTCGTCTCCAGATGAGATATTAAAATTAGAGTAGAATGGCATTAATTCATTATAGGATTTTCTTCTGAAGATTAAACCTGCGCCATTGGCCAAAATTGGAATTCCCAAATTGGCCATACCAATGGATATTACACTTATACTGTAAGACAAAATTCTAGACCAGACAATTCCATTGTTTTCAACCACTGCTGTTAAATACAAATCATAACTTAGGTCTATATTCTTTTTGATTGAAGCAAAAAAAACATCTTTAAACGATATATCAGCATCCATAATCATTACAAATTCTGAAGAGCTATTTTGCACACCTAAATCTATTGCTCTTTTTTTTCCATGGTATTTATCTAAAAAAAGAGATTCACAATTTAAGTCTTGTTTTGAAATCCAATTATTAATATTTTTTCTAGTGGAATCTGTTGAATGATCGTCTACAAATATTATTTTACTAACTGATGAAATATCTTTTTGAATCTCTAAAGAAGTTAATAAATTTTGAATTCTATATTCTTCATTTCTATAGGGTATAATTAATGTTATAAAAGCATCTGAATCTTCGCTTTTCAAAGCTTTAGTTGTTCTTAGAAATCCAATTATCGAGATGAACATTAAACATAGATACAATATGAATAGACAATAAATAATTACCATTTTATGGTTTTGGAAGTAAACAATAAGCCAGCACCAATTAAAGCCGAAAATGCAACATTTACAGACCATACTAAAAAGGAAACTAAAGCAAACTTAATTCCAAGAGCACTTCCTCCAAGAATAAAGATGGACAATGCTTCTCTAGTCCCTAGGTTTCCTGGTGCAAATGATGGTAGGAAGGTAACCGTTCCAAATAAAAGACCAACTAGAATTATTACATCTAAAAAATCTACAGTTATATTAAAACCTTTGAGTAGGAGATAATACTGAAAAATAAAAATCCAATATCTAGACATTGCAAAAAATAAAACTTTTATTCTTTTAAAAGAGCTAATGCTGTTTAAATGATCTGTAGAGATATTGAAATATTTAACCAGTTTTAATTTATTGACTATTGGGTGCCAATTATTATTAAATATAGTGTAGCCTATAAGAAATAAGAGAAGTAAGTAAAAAAACACTAATAATAAAAAATAATATTTGAGCTCTAAAAGAAATTGTGTTTTAAAAAAATACAAATATAAAAATGAACAAAAAGCCATTATTATAGTAATGAAAAGCTGATAAAAATTTCCAGAAATAGTTGAAATTGTCACCTGTTGAGCTTTGTCTTTAAGAATCCAATTTCTTCCAATAAAATTACCTAATCTTTTAGGAGTAACAATCGCAGTTAGATTTCCAACATATACGGATTTTAATACTTGATTAAAGGATAGATTTTTAGAATCAGGTAAAAGGAAATAAAACTTCAATGCTTCAAGGGTCCAGTTGACAAACTGTAAGAGAAAAATTAATATGAAATATGGTATAATGGTAGTAGAAAAATCTTTAGCAATTAAGGATATTAGATTTTTTTGACTTTCAATACTTGTTAATATGTATGCAATTGCAAAAACAAAAACCAATAATGAAATAAAAAAAGTATTTTTAAAGTAGTATTTAGAACCACTTAAGTAAAAATCCTTGAAAGACTTCGATAAAATAATTTTAGGTATAGATCCTGGCACTAATATTCTTGGTTATGGGTTAATAGGCATTACAAATAAAAAAATGACTTTGATAAGTACTGGAGTTGTGAGAATGTCTAAACTTGAGAATCATCAGTTGAAGCTAAAAAAAATATTTGAGAGCATCACACATTTAATTGAAGAATACCATCCTGATGAAGTTGCTGTAGAAGCTCCTTTTTTTGGAAAAAATGTACAATCTATGCTTAAACTAGGTAGAGCTCAAGGGGTCGCCATGGCAGCTAGCCTTGTAAAAGGACTACCAATTGAAGAATACTCTCCAAGAAAAGTCAAGCAGTCCATCACTGGCAACGGAGCATCAAGTAAAGATCAAGTTGCTAAAATGATTCAAACAGTTTTGAAATTAAAAACACTTCCAAAGGAATTGGACGCAACTGATGGGATTGCTGTTGCTATTTGTCACTATTTTCAGAATACTCACGAAAAAACTAGTAACTATACTGGGTGGAAAGATTTTTTAAAAAACAATCCTAAAAGATCTAGTTAGAATCTAAGATTTTATTAGTAGTTTTTTCAAAATATTCCTTAGAAAAATTTTTTCTTGGAGTTTGAAAATTCATGTCAGATATTTCATTAATTGGAATTAAATGAACATGTGCGTGGGGAACTTCTAAACCAACAACAGCTACTCCAATTCTTTCACATTTAATTGCATTTTCAATTTTTTTAGCGACTATTTTAGAGAAAATAAACAGCTCTGATAAAATATTGTCTGGAAGATCGTATATATAATCAATTTGTATTTTCGGAACTACCAATGTATGTCCTTCTTGCAATGGATTAACATCTAAAAAGGCTATGAAATTATCATCTTCTGCAATTTTATAGCAAGGAATGGCTCCGTTAATTATTTTGGTAAAAACAGAATCTTCCATTAACGCTGTATAGAAACTATTTCAAATTTCATAATCCCTGCTGGTGTATTAATATCGGCAATCTGACCTACTTCTTTTCCCAATAAGCCTTTTCCAATAGGTGAATCAACGGAAATTTTTCCAGCTCTTATGTCTGCTTCATTTTCAGCAACTAAAGTATAGGTCATTTCCATGGAGTTATTAACATTCTTTATTTTTACTGTTGAAAGTATAAATACCTTACTATCGTCAATTTCGCTATCGTCTATTAACCTTGCGTTAGCTAATTTATTTTTAAGTTTTGAAATTCTAGCTTCAAGCATACCTTGAGCTTCTTTAGCAGCATCGTATTCTGCATTTTCCGAAAGATCTCCTTTATCTCTAGCTTCTGCAATTTGTTGTGAAATTTTAGGTCTTTCTACAGACTCCAAATTTTTAATTTCTTTCTTTAAATTACTTAAACCTTCTTCTGTGTAATAACTAATTTCTGACATAGGATGAATTTTTGACAAAAAAATCCGCCATCAGCGGATAATAAATATTTATGCAAATATAAAAAATTACTCTAGAAACTATCCAAATCTGGAGGTCTTATCACCCCAAACCATTTCAATACCTTTTCACATACTCCAGGCACATTGATATGTATCAAATAAACTCCACTCGCTATTGGTATACCTGCAAAATTCTTTAAATCCCAATCTATAGACGTC
>JADHMB010000056.1 GCA_016780365.1 Flavobacteriales bacterium | reverse complement strand
TTAATAATTTGCTCCACTTTTCATTCACAAAATGATTGTACATTATATCCAAAAAAAGAAGCTCTAGACAGTCTAAATATACAATCCACTGAATTATTAAAATCAATAAATCATGACTCTATACAAGTTCATGACCCTATACAAGTATTAGATACAAAATATACCGATTCATTATACTACCTTTCTAATGAAGGTATTTTAGTAGAGAATAAAGATTCTAAAATTGACTCCATAAATAATTATTTATCTAAAAAGGGGAAATACAATGGATATACTGTTCAATTATATTTTAGTCAAAAAACAGATAAGGTTAGAGAAATAAGAAAAAAATTCATATCCAATTTCCCAGAAATGATTTTATTTGACGAGTACATAGCTCCAAATATATTTTTGTACTCTGGAAAATTTCAAGACTACAATAACGCTGTTTTTTCAAAAATGAAGCTTGAGGAGGTTTTTGAAAATACTTTAGTAGTTAGAAAAAGTTTCCCCTACCGTGTGGAAAAAAAAATGGAGGACTAAGAAGCCCTCCATTGAAATAGATAATAAAAACTTAATTTCTAAAACATTGCAAGGAAATCAGAGTTTTCAAAAAACTTTATAAATTCTCTATCTTTTTTAGCCATATCTTTCAATGAAGCATCTTTTTCAAAAGACATTTTAAGATTCTCCATTACCATTTCTGTATTTGAAGTTCTAGCTCCAATAATAGCTTTAAGATAATAAGACTTAGCGTCTTTAAGGTCTAAATCGTCAATAGCATCTGAAGCAGCGTCATAATGCTCTGCAAGAATGTTTGCTAAAGCGTAGTTGTAAGACTTCGTATCTCCCATAGAGGTAATAGATTCTTCATATTTACCTTCTTCAATTTGAATAAGGCCAATATTGTACTTTGATTCAGTAGTATTTGAAGACTCGAATAATGATTTAATTTCATCCGTTGATTTTCCATTTGACACGTGCTTGACTGCAGCAACATTATTACTTACTGTTTTATTATCTGTAATTGCAAGAGCTTCTTCAAAAGATTTTGTTGCCCCATCATTATCCCCCATCATATACATTATATAACCCATATTGTTCTTTATTCTCCAATCATTTGGATATATTCTTGCAGCATTATTATAATTTTTAAGTTGTGTATTCATGTCTTGCTCATTCAATGTTGCCTGAATAATCTCTTCCAAAGAAAGTGTATCAGGATTTGTAGCAACTAAGTTTTTAAGTTCGTCATCACTGTAGCCAACTTGGTCGTAACTAACTGTTATAACAGATCTTCTTAACTGAGGAAGAACTTTTTTCTCAAGAAATGCATAAGATTTTGCCATGTTTCTTATTTCTTTTTCTCTCTTATTTAAGTCAGGTGTCATTTGTAAAACTCTAAGAATTAAATCTTTGTCTTCATTATCAGTTTTAGAAACTTCAGTTTTAAATCCTTCCCAATCTTCTCCCTTTGGAACAACATTGTAAAAAGAAGTTTCTTTTCCAGCGTCAAATTTCATTCTTTTAGATTTTGATACTAAAGACTTCATGGTGCTATTTCCTCTGTCCTGAGCTAAATTATCATTCAAATCAACTTCCCCTTCAGGAGAAGCAAAAGAACTAATCTGTATAGACTTTACTTCTATTCTAGAACCCTCTTCCATAGAGCTAGAAATAAAACCCAACAAATCTTTGACATCAGAATCTCTCAATTCTTTGGACGAAACATTATGCTTTGCTTTATTAAAGTTAATTGTTGCAGATTTTGTAAAAGAATTTATTCTTTTGAAATTGCATTCAGAAGAGCTAATTACTTGATCGTCTAAGACAATTAGCTTAGAAGTGATAATGGTTCCATCAGCAATCTTTGGGCTCATGCTTTCTTCGGTTTTGCTACCCATTTTAACTAGTACCTGAACCTTTACCTCCCCTTCGTCCATACTTTTTTGGTAAGGAATGGTACTTGTGTAAGAGAATGGTAACCCTGTAGAAGGAACCACTTTTCCATTACCTGCAGCTTTCGGACCTTGGTAAATTTCAGTTTGAAAAGGAATCTCATTTCCGTCCTTGCAAAAGAATATTGGAGTAATTTCGGCCACAGCTTTTGCATTAAGACCTTTTTCGACAAATTTTCCATTTATTTGAAGCGTTACATCCCCACCCTTCATATGTAATGGGTTTTGGGTAACTTCATATTCTAATTCTTTAATCATAGAACAGCTAGAGAAAATTGTAAAAAACAATGCGACTATGGCAATGTAGTTGATGTTAAAATTATTGGTTTTCATTAGAGTTTGTTTAATCTACTTTTAAGTTGGTGCAAGTATAAGGACTTTATTTTATAAAAAAAAAGCAACTATATGTAAAAATAGGAACTCTAAATTGTTGACAACTACAAGAATTTTAGCTTTAAAAGCCTAATGAAAGAGCAGATTTCAATAAAGAAGATAAGTTTTCCAACAACAATTTCTCATTGTCATAATGGATGCTTTGAGCATCTATTTTAATTACCGGAACTTTTAATTTATCTAACCAAAAATTATAGTTTTGAATTAGATTCTCTAAATATTCAATTCCTAAGTCTTTTTCAAAGTCTCTATTTCTAGATTTGATATTTTTCGAAATATGTTCAATACCTGAATCTAAAAAAATCAACATATCGGGTTTAGGAAAATTATTGAATAAACTTTGGTGGATATTTTCCACTATTGAATAATTAGATTTGGACAAATTCATCTTAGAAAAAACCAAGCTTTTCTCAATATGAAAATCTGAAAAAACTATTGGATGATCTTGGTCAAAAAAAGTATTCATTTGTAAACTTCTGTCCAATAAAAATTGCATTTCAGAATGAAATGCATAGTCTTTTGTTTTATAAAATAATTTTAAAAACTTATTTTCAGCAAACTCTTCCAACAAAAGAGAACCATTAAAATGATTGGCAAGAAATTTTGCTAGAGTTGTTTTACCTACCCCTATATTACCTTCTATTGCTATATATTTATTTTTCATTGAATAAAACTACATTTGATTCATCGATGCATTTTAAAAGCATTTTGTCTGGAAAATCATTTAGATCTGGGATGAATTCATTTTCAAATAGGTCTTTAAGTATCAGTAATGAAAATTTTCTTTCTTTAATTTTAGGGTGAGGTATAGAAAGTTCTTCATTATCTATTATAATTCCGCTGTAAATTAAAATATCTAAATCAATTATTCTGTCTTGGTAACTTTGGCCCATCTTAGGCCCTCTACCCATTTGTTTCTCTATGCTTTTAAGTTTTTTAAGTAGTTGCATCGGCTCCAAAGAAGTTTTAATAACTAAACCCATATTTAGAAACTCATTTTCAGAATCGTAACCCCATGGATCGGAAGAGAAAATTCTAGACTTATTAAAAATTCGTCCAAAACTTTCAATATTGCTCAATGCATTTTTTAAGTTTTTTAACTTGTCCCCTAAATTAGTTCCTAAAGAAATTACAACTTCATTTTCCTGCATTTATAAATAGAATTTATCAAAACTTTATTAAAAAAAGGTAAATTTTAAAATCACTTATCTATTTCTGCAATTATAAAGAATTATTATTCATATTTTTACAAAAAAATTAAATTCATTGTTATGAGACCATTTTGGAGATCTTTCTGGGCATCAATTTTTGCCTATGTTGTTTTAAGTGTATTTGTTATTATCCTTATTAATATAGTTATTTTTTCTGTCGCTGGATCATTTATGGAAAAAGAAAAATTTAAAATAAATGACAACTCTTATTTAGAACTAAATCTAAATTTTAATATTGATGAAAGAAGTGGAATAGCAACTTCTAATGACTTTAACAATCCAATCTCCAAAAGCTATGGAATTCATCAAATTAGAAAGGTTCTAGAAAAAGCTAAAAAAGATGAAAAAATAAAAGGAATAGTTTTGAGAATCCCCAATGTAAATATGGGGTTGTCTACCATTGACAATCTAAGAGACTGTTTAAAGGACTTTAAAAATTCTGGAAAATTTATTATTGCCTATGATGAAACCTATTCAATGGGTGCTTTTTATCTAAACAGTGTAGCTGACAAAATTTATTTATATCCTCAAGGAATGGTTGATTTTAGAGGTCTAGGATCCGAAGTTATGTTCTTTAAAAAAGCTTTAGACAAATTGGATGTTGATGTACAAATAATAAGAGGCAAAGGAAATAAATTCAAAGGGGCAGTAGAGCCTTTTATGTATGAAAAAATGAGTAATGAAAATAAGCTTCAAATAAAAAAATTATTGGACGATGTTTGGCGAAATATGACGCACAACATTAAAGATTCTAGAAATATATCCTTAGAGAGCTTAAATGAAATTGCAGATTCTCTGTATAGCTATAATGCCAGTGGAAGTTTGAATCATCAGCTAGTGGATGATTTAATTTACGAAGATCAATTAGATTCTATAATAAGAAAAAATATTGGCGTAAATAATGAAGAAAAAATTCACAGTATTTCTTTCAAAAAGTATTTGGATAAAACCCTAAAGCAAAATCCCATGGCTATGGGCTCTAGTTTTGGAAGTAAAAAAGGGAATATTGCAGTTGTATACGCTGTTGGCACTATAGTTAGCGGCAAAAGCTCTGAAGGGAACATGGGTTCAAATACAATAGTTAAGGCTATAAACAAAGCAAATAAAGATTCTACTATTAAAGCAGTTGTTTTAAGAGTTAATTCTCCAGGAGGAAGTGCGCTAGCTTCAGACGTAATTTGGAGATCTTTAGAAAAAACAAAAGAAAATAAACCAGTAATAGTCTCAATGGGAGACTTAGCAGCTTCTGGTGGATATTATATATCATGCGGTGCTGATAGAATATTTGCAGAGCCAAATACAATAACTGGATCAATCGGAGTATTTGGCATGATTCCTAACTTGGGGAGAATGTTAGAAAATAAAATTGGGATTACTTTTGATAGAGTGGAGACTAATGAACACGCTGCTTTCACTATGTTTGATGCTTTAGATAAAAAAGAGTTGGCTACTTTCCAAAAAGGAGTTGATCAGATTTACGATACCTTCATCACCAAAGTAGCAATGGGAAGAGATGGGCTTAAAAAAAGTGATGTTCATAATATTGCAATGGGAAGAGTTTGGTCTGGTAAAGAAGCCCTAGACTTGGAACTCGTAGATGAAATTGGAAGTTTACAATCTGCTATAGACTTTGCCGCAGATAAGGTTGGTATAGAAAATAATAAAGTCAAATTAATTCATTTACCTGAGAGAAAAAATGACGAGCTATTAGAACTTTTATCTTCTTTAGAAATAGGTACTAAGAGCAGTAATGAAGCAATGGAATATATAAATAATATGAATTCTATTTTTAAAAAAACTGTCAAAAGTCCACATGTTAAAGATAAATATCAAACAATATTCCCATTTGAAATAAGAATTTTCTAATATGATTATATATTTGTAAAAAAAAACAATGTCGTCAGATAAAAATTTTCACGGAAGCACAGGAATCATTGGCTATATTTATGTCTCAATTGCTTTAATTATTATTGCCGGATTAATATTTTTTGGTTAATAAACAATTCCAATGATTTCATCTATTGGAAAACCTCTAAATAATTTTTTTTCTTGGTATCTTGAAAGAAGAATGGTTGAAATTGAAAATTTCAAGTCCAATCCTGAAATTGTTCAACAACAAACTCTTTCCAATTTAATTAGTTCTGCAAAGTCAACTCAATTTGGGATTTCAAACAACTTTAGCTCAGTTTACAACTCAAGTAGTTTTAAATCGATAATTCCTCTAAGAAAATACGAAGACTTTGAGCCTTTTATCAAAAAAGCTAAAAATGGAGAACCTAATGTTCTTTGGCCTGGAAAAGTAAAATGGTTTGCCCAATCATCTGGGACAAGTAGTAATACTATTAAACATATTCCCATAACCATAGATTCTTTAAAAAAATGCCATTACAAAGGGGGGAAAGATTTATTGGCGATTTATTATAGAAACAATCCAAATACACAACTGTTTTCTGGGAAACACTTAATAATGGGAGGGAATGAGAAACATTTACCTGGCAACGACAAGTCTATTTCTGGAGATTTATCCGCCATAATTATGAAAAATTTACCCTGGTGGTGTGAATGGAGAAGATCTCCAAATAAAGTGAGAAGTCTTTTGCAAAAAAACTGGGTAGATAAACTAAAATATATAGTAAAGCATTCTTCAAAAGATAATGTTCAAATTATTGCAGGGGTTCCATCTTGGGTTTTAATTATTATGAATGAAGTTATTAAAGAAAATAATCTAAATTATATTCATGAAATATGGCCCAGCCTAGAATTATATCTTCACGGTGGAATGAATATAGCTCCATACAAAAAAAACTTTGAATCTATAAGCAGTAAAAAAATTAACTTTTACCAAAACTACAACGCAACAGAAGGTTTTTTTGGATTGCAATCTGAAAATGATGCAGACGACATGCTTTTAATGCTTGACTACGGAATATATTACGAGTTTATTTCTAAAGATAATTGGAAAGAAGACCAGCCTTTGACATTGAGTTTAGAAGACGTGGAGTTAAATACTCCATATGAAGTTGTGATTTCTACTAATGGAGGTCTTTGGAGATACAGGCTAGAGGATACTGTGATTTTTACATCCATAAACCCCTTTAAGATCAAGGTAATTGGAAGAACAAAACAGTTTATAAATATTGCTGGGGAAGAACTAATGATTCAGCATTTAGAAACAGCTATAAATAAAGCTTCAGAAAAATGTCTTTGTAGCATAGGAGAATATACTGTAGCTCCTGTTTTTAAAAATAGCAATAAGTCTATTGGATTTCATTATTGGTTAATCGAGTTCTGTGAAAGGCCAGATGATTTATCAAATTTTAGTAGTATTTTAGACATAGAGCTTCAAAAAGTTAATATTGATTACAAATCTAAAAGAGAAAATAATTATCCTCTTAATAAACCAATTATCAAGGAAGTTCCAAAAAATACTTTTTACAACTGGTTAGAAAGTCAAAATAAATTAGGTGGTCAGCACAAAATTCTAAGAATAAATGAAAATAAGGATAAAATAAATGAGATATTGGAAATGGAAAATAGCAATTAAGTTTTTAGTTTTTTCATTAATATTTAACATTTCAAATGCACAAAATATTAATGAAAAACCATTCAAATTATTTTCTAAAAGTGAAAAAATTGAAATTGATCAATATGGATTTATCTACCACATAAATAAAGACAATCTTGTTAAGTTTAACAAAGAAGGAGTTCCGATATACAACTACAGTAACAAACTACTTGGAAACATAACACAATTAGATATAAGTAATCCTTTGAGACCTTTACTTTTCTACAAGGACCAAGGAATAATATTAGCTCTAGACAATACTTTGTCTTTACAAAAAAGTGAAATTTCTCTAAATGAGTTAGCATTGTACCAAACAAGTTGTATTTCAAACAGCAATTTTGACAATGGAATTTGGCTATACGACATTGATGTAAATGAAGTTGTAAAAATCAATCATCAAGCAGAAGTAGTATTTAAAAGTGGCAATCTTTCTGTTATACTTCCGAATATGCAATTCCCTATATTAAAGCTACTGGAAAAAAATAAAAAACTTTATGGGGTAACTTTTAGCCAAATAATTGTTTTGGACCAATATGGGTCACTCTTAAACACAATAAATCTTAAGGCAACTAATGGGCTTATTATAAAAGAAGAAAATCTAATAGGCTATGACGGTAATTTTATTGTAAACTACAATTATTTAGACTATAAATTAGATACTATTTACCAAACTAATAGCTATGACAAAATCGTACAATGTCAGGAAGAAATAGTAGGCATACTTAAGGGTAATTCTGACGCAAATTCAATTTTTATATCCAAATAATTACCAACAAAAGTTATTAACATATGTTTTTTTTTAATTCCTATTTTCTACTTTAGATAGCTAAAATTAAAAGGGAATGCACATAGCTATCGCAGGAAACATTGGTGCCGGAAAAACTACTCTTACTGGGCAACTTGCAAAACATTACAATTGGGATACACATTTTGAAGATGTTGACGATAATCCATACCTTCTGGACTTTTACGACGAAATGCAAAGGTGGTCATTTAACCTTCAGATTTATTATTTGAATAGCAGGTTTACCCAAACTCAAGAAATAAGAAATAGTTCTAAGACGGTAATTCAAGACAGAACTATTTATGAAGATGCTTACATTTTTGCTCCCAATCTTCATTCAATGGGATTGATGACTACAAGAGATTTTGAAAACTACTTTAGTCTTTTCAATCTAATTGAATCCTTTGTTAAAGCACCAGATTTATTAATTTACTTACGTGCTTCTGTTTCAAAATTGGTTCAAAATATTCAAACTAGAGGAAGAGAGTACGAAGAAAGTATAAGATTAGATTATTTAAAGAGACTTAATGAAAGATATGAGGCTTGGATATCGACTTACGATAAAGGAAAACTCCTGATTATCGATGTTGATAATAACCATTTCAACGAAAATCAGGAGGATTTAGGGAAAATAATTTCTGGAATAGATGCTGAATTACACGGTCTATTTTGAAATTAATTTAATTTTTTATCATCAAATATTTATACTCAGTAGTCTCTCCTTGCTGAACAGCTACCTGCTCTACATAAGACCATCCATTTTGATCCATGAAGTTTAAAGCATGCATTGGGCTATTGAATTTTACTATTTTTTTGTCGGGAGTCATAATGTTTTGTCTTTTGATAGAAAAAGCTTGTCCGTAATCGACAAATATTTTGACTTTAGTTGGGCTAAGAGGTTGCCCTACTCTTAATTCACAATATTTAATATCTAACTTGTTTATATCTGTTTCATTTACATAAACACTCTGAGAAAATACAGATCCTGAGAATGAAAACAAGCATATTGACAATGCAAAAAGTTTAATTGTTTTTTTCATGTTTTTAAATTTAGTTTTATTAAACAAATTAGGCTTTTAAAATCAATAAAGCAAATTATTATTTCTAACTTAATTTAAACTTAAGTTTAAAAACTTGTTAAGGTTATTTATTGTTAAAAGCATTCATTGTGTTTTCAATACCAGCAAAACAAAAGCTTAACACCATTTCATTAATTATTTTCATTTTTTGATTGAGAACCAAATCTTCTTCTTCCGTCCATTCCCCCAATACATAATCAATTTGTTTGCCTTTTGGAAAGTTATTTCCAATCCCTATTCTAAGTCTTGGATATTGACTAGAAGAAAGTGTTTGCTGAATATCCTTTAATCCATTATGCCCACCGTCAGAGCCATTTTTTTTCATTCTAAGATTTCCAACATCGAGATTTAAATCATCGGTAACAACCAAAAGATTTTTGACATCTATTTTTAGTTTAGTTAGCCAATATCTAACTGCCAAACCTGAGAGATTCATAAATGTATTGGGCTTTAACAAGTAAATATTCTTTCCCTTGTATTTAAAGGAAGATATATCACCATACTTTTCTTCAGTAAAAAAGGCACTAGATTGTTCTGCAACAAAATCTAATGCCTTAAAACCTATGTTATGTCTTGTGCTTTCGTATTTAGCACCAATATTCCCAAGCCCAACAATCAAAAACTTCATGATGGCTTAGTCAATTTATGCATCTTTTTTTGGTTCCTCAGATGGTTTATCTTCTTTGCTAGCTCCTTCTGATCCTTCGGTTCCTTCTGCTCCTTCAGTTGTTTCTTCTTCCTCTTCTTCCTCTTCTTCTAGAACAACCGCTCTAGCCATTTGCACACCAACAATAACTGCATTTTCTGGGTCAAAAAACTTAAGTCCAGAAATATTCAAATCTGCTACTCTAATTTTGTCTCCTATTTTAAGTGGCGTAATATCAATTTTCACAGCATCTGGCATGTCTTTTAAAAGTCCCATAACTTTCAATTTTCTAAAATTCTGAGATAAATTCCCTCCGTTTCTAACCCCTTTTGAAAAACCTTCTAGTCTAACAGGGAGATTTAGTTTAAATGGTTTACTATCGCTTATTTCTAAAAAATCTAAATGTAAGATTCTATCTGTTACTGGATGAGTCTGAGCCTCCTGCAAAATGACTTTTGATTTCTTACCATCAATTTCTAATTCTATAAGATAAACATTTGGGGTAAAGACAAGTTTTTTTGCTTCGTTTTCTAAAACTGAGAAATGAATTTGTTTATCTCCTCCATAAACTACTGCCGGTACACTGCCATCTTTTCTAAGGATGTTAGCACCTTTTTTTCCTACGTTCTCTCTTGGAGAACCGCTCAATGATACTGTTTTCATATTTGTTATTTATTTATTTATTAATTGCCAAACAAAAAATGTTTGCTAATAGATTTAAAACTAATGTGCTGCTTCATTATTTCAGAAAAAAGCTCTGCTACAGAAAGCACTTTTATTTTTGAATTTTGTTTTTTAAGTTCAATAGTATTGGTAACAATCAATTCTTTAAGAATACTATCTTCTATTCTTTGGTGTGCTGGTCCCGAAAGTATGGCATGAGTACAACAAGCCGAAACAGATTTCGCACCATAATCCATAAAAAGTTGAGCTGACTTGGTGAGTGTGCCGGCTGTGTCTATCATATCATCAATTATCACAACATCTTTTCCCTTAACATCTCCAATTATTGTCATATCTGAAATTTCATTCGCTTTTTTTCTTTGCTTGTAACATAGTGCTAAATCAACGTTTAGAAACTTTGCATAAGCATTGGCTCTTTTAGAACCGCCAGCATCAGGTGCTGCAATAATAAGATTATCTAAGTCTTTAGTTTTAAGATAAGGAGCAAATAATGTAGAGGCAAATAAATGATCCACGGGGACTTCAAAAAACCCTTGAATTTGATCTGCATGTAAGTCCATTGTCATCACTCTATTTACGCCTGCTGTCACTAACATATTGGCTACTAATTTGGCACCGATAGCAACTCTTGGTTGGTCTTTTCGATCTTGTCTTGCCCATCCAAAATAAGGCAAAACAGCTACAATTTTATGTGCTGAAGCTCTTTTAGCTGCATCTATGATAAGCAACATTTCCATCAAGTTTTCTTGAGGGGGAGTAGTACTCTGGATGATAAAAACGTCACAGCCACGTACAGTTTCTTTGATAGAAACTCCAAATTCACCATCGCTAAACTTTTGAAGTTCAACTTCGCCCAACTCTAGACCATAGCTTTTGGCTATTTGTTTTGCTAAGGGCTCAGATGCAGAACATGCTAATATTTTTACTTTATGTGACATTGGGGTTGCAAATGTAATTGAATTTCCATAAATATTAAATAATTACTGCACCATTTATGGATTGATGTATGAATTTATTTTGCTAGAATAAAAACATAAACTAAATTCACGAATCACTTGCCGAAGTGGCGGAACTGGTAGACGCGCACGACTCAAACTCGTGTGCCTTAGGGCGTGTGGGTTCGATTCCCACCTTCGGTACTATTAAAACCAAAATACCATAGAAAAGCAACTAAAATATGATTTAGCCTATCTGAAAATGGCTCTTGAATGGGGTAATCTATCCCATTGCGAAAGAAAAAAAGTAGGTGCTATTATTGTTAAAAACAAAATGATTATTTCAGATGGATTTAACGGTACTCCATCTGGTTTTGACAACAACTGTGAAGATGAAAATGGAGATACAAATTGGTATGTGCTTCATGCAGAGGCCAATGCTATTTTGAAAGTTGCAAAAAGCACAAATAGTTGCCTTGGTGCCACGCTATATCTTACACTATCTCCATGTAAAGAATGTGCAAAATTAATTCACCAGTCTGGAATTAAAAGACTAGTTTATTCCAAACAGTATAAAGATATCTCAGGATTAAAATTTCTTGAAAAAGCCCAAATAGAAATTCAACATATCAAACTACAAGATCTTGAAAAATAATAATCAAATACTATTATTTATTTTGGTTCTATTTATTGGTTTTTTTTCCAGTTTAACCTACTGGATTGGAATAAATCAGGGAAAAGTATTGTCTCCAAAAAGAGACCAAAACAAATGGACAAGCATTAATGTGGTTTTAGACAATCTACTGAACAACTATGTAGACTCCCTAGATTCTGATCAACTTTCCGAAAATTCTATCAATAATATTTTAAAAGATTTAGATCCTCATTCTTCTTTTATTCCTGCTAAAAAAAGACAAAGTGTAAATGAGTCACTAGTTGGTCACTTTGGTGGAATAGGTATTAGATTTATGATTTACAACGATACACTTACAATAGTAGATGTAATTGAAGGTGGTCCATCTAAGTTAGCTGGCCTTAAAAAGAGAGATAGGATAATTAAAATTGAAGGTGAAAATTTTGCTGGTGTAGGGATAAAAAATGAAGATGTACTAAAAAAACTAAAAGGTAAAGTAGGTAGTGAAGTAAATATTGCTGTTTTAAATCCAAATAATGAAATTGTAAAACATAGGTTAATTAGAGGCTCTATTCCACTTAAATCCATATCGGCTAGTACCATAATTAAAAACAAAATAGGATATATTAAACTAAGTTCTTTTTCTAATTCATCCGACTTAGAATTTAAAAATGCAATTAATGAACTAAAAAATCAAGGAATGGAAAAACTCATTTTTGATTTGAGGTTTAACGGTGGTGGATACCTTCACCAGGCTATAAATATCTCCGATGAATTTTTAAAAAAAGATCAACTAATTGTTTATAC
>JADHMB010000055.1 GCA_016780365.1 Flavobacteriales bacterium | reverse complement strand
GATAATAATGATTACTATGCTTTTTTAAACGTTAGTTTTTATAAGAAATTTTCTTCTCATGGGAAAGTTTATAAAAGCATTCATTCCAAAGAAAGAAGAAGGATAAAAGCGTCTTTCTAAATTATTTGATGCTCTTTAAAACCACATTCTTTCTAGCTTCAATACTTTCTTCTACTCTTTTCTATTGTCAAAATATCCCATTAAATAAGGTAACCAATATTGAAAAAGATACAGTCTATTCAAAAATTGATGTTGGATTAATTTCGGGTGTTGTAACTGATTTTTTTGAAAATGGAAATATTAAAATTTATGCAGAATTTAAGGATGGATTAAGAAATGGTGAGTTCAAAAAATGGCATAGCAATGGACAAATCATCTACAGCGGAGAATTCATAAACGGAATGAAAAACGGTGTATTTGTAATTAATGATATCTATGGAAAAAAATTATCAAAGACTAAATACAACCTAGATATTGTACTTTGGGAAAAAGATTACACAGAAAAATATCATTAGAAAAATATTACCTGTTAAATTAAAGTTAAGATTTAATATTAAGAATTAGTTTGGCAAAATTTATGATACTTTAACTTTAAATAATAATTAATGAAAATCTATTTATCATATTTTTTTCTTCTATTTCCTATATTTTGTATTTCTCAAAAAAATATTACCATTAGTGGATATGTAGACGAAGCCGAAAGTGGAGAAAAACTTATAGGAGCTACTATTTACGATCTTAAATCAGGAAAAGGAACTATTACCAACGATTATGGTTTTTTCAGTTTAACACTTCCAAAAGATTCCGTTAAAATTAGAGTTAGTTATATTGGTTATGTAACAAAGATTTTTGAAGATTATCCGATGTTAGATATTACCCAGAATTTCTCATTAAGTGATCAAATGCTACAAGAAGTGGAAATTTTGTCTTCCAAAGAAGAATTAGTTCACCAAAAGTCAGAAATGAGTACTGTTGATTTATCTATGGATAAGGTTAGGGCTCTTCCTGCTCTTTTAGGTGAAAATGACATTATGAAAACCATTCAACTTCTTCCAGGTGTTCAAACTGGAAGCGAGGGCACTTCTGGTCTATATGTAAGAGGAGGTGGACCAGATCAGAATTTAATTTTATTGGACGGAGTTCCAGTCTATAATGCCTCTCACCTATTTGGCTTCTTCTCGGTTTTTAACTCAGATGCTATCAATTCAACTAAGCTGGTAAAAGGGGGCTTTCCAGCAAGATATGGAGGAAGACTTTCATCTGTAATAGATATTAAAATGAAAGAAGGCAATATGAAGAAATTTCATGGACAAGGTTCCATAGGGCTAATAGCTTCTAAAATATCTTTAGAAGGTCCTATTATTAAAGATAAAACCTCATTTATCCTTTCTGCAAGAAGAACATACTTAGACATACTAGCAAGACCTTTTGTAGCAGCAAATCAGAGAAGACAAGCTAGTAAAAATGGAGGAGATGCAAATAGTTCAAATTCTGGAGGCTATTTTTTCTACGACTTCAATGGTAAAATAAACCATAAGATAAACGATAAGCACAGATTATACTTAAGCAACTATATTGGTAGAGATAAAGCTTCCTTAAAGGCCGTTGATAATTTCAGTCAAGATTCAACAAGTGGGGTTGACAGTACTGAATCACAATTAAATTGGGGAAATATAATTAGTTCTCTTAGGTGGAATTATATGCCATCCAATAAAGTATTTATAAATACTACCCTTAGGTACAGTAAATATGATTTTTTAATTGCTTTTGGAAATAGTAGTTCAGAAACCACGTTAAATTCTAATAACACTACTACAGTCAATAACCAAAACTTTTCTTATGCCTATTTAAGTAATATTGAAGATTGGTCTGCTAAAGTAGATGTAGATTGGATGCCAAACCCAGATCATCTGGTAAAGTTTGGAATTGGAGATATTTACCACACATTTACTCCAGGTGTTAACCAGTTTCAATTTTCTCAAACTGGAAATTCTGCATTAGACACTACCTTTGGAGCCATTAAGCATTATGCGCATGAAGTTTCAGCTTATCTAGAAGATGACTGGACTGTAAACGACAAGTTAAAAGGGAACGGTGGTATTCATTTCAGTACTTTTTTTGTTGGGGATAAACAATATTCTTCCTTACAGCCCAGAATAAGTTTACGATACTTAATTGACCAAAAATCTTCATTCAAAATGGGTTATGCCAAAATGGGCCAGTTCCTTCACCTATTAACCAATTCTGGAATAGGATTACCAACTGATTTATGGGTGCCAGCAACAGAAAAAATTAAACCACAGTTTTCGGATCAAATTGCAGCTGGTTATGCTAGAACCTTTAGCGATAAATTTGAAGTTTCTTTAGAAGGTTATTATAAAACAATGGACAACTTAATTGAGTATAAGGACGGAGCATCCTTTTTTGATAATGAGACGGATTGGCAAGATAAGGTTCATATAGGAAGAGGATGGTCCTATGGAGGAGAATTATTGATAGAAAAAAAGATAGGCAAAACCACAGGATGGATAGGCTACACATTGTCTTGGACCAATAGACAATTTGATTCTATTAATTTTGGACAGTCTTATCCATACAGATACGATAGAAGACACGACATTGGAATTGCAATAACACACGAAATCAATGAAAGAATAAATATTGGTGTGGTTTGGGTTTATGGAACAGGAAATGCAGTAACTCTTGGACAAGAATCTTATTCTTCATTTAATAGTTCGCTTGTTGATAATATTTCTAATTTTAATCTCAATCCTTCTCCCTTTAATTCAGATCAAAACAATGTAAATGTAGCTACTGTAAATCATATTGATAGTAGAAATAATTACAGAATGCCCAACTACCATAGACTAGATGTTTCTATAAACATGAAAAAAGAAAAAAAATGGGGAGAAAGAACATGGAGTTTTGGTGTTTATAATGCTTACAGTAGACAAAACCCGTTTTACTTAGAATTTACTAGAAATGAAAATGGAGATCCTCAACTATCTCAATTCAGTCTTTTTCCCTTAATTCCATCCTTTACTTATTCTTTCAAATTTTAAATTATGAAAAAATTATTTTTATTATTAAGTATTTCTTTAGTTTATATTTCTTGTGAAAAAGTAATTCCTTTTGAAGGAGATGTAAACATTCCAAAATTAGTAATCAACTCAATTTTTCAAAGTGATTCTACTTTTAAAGTTCATGTAAGTAGTAGTAGAAGTGTAATAGATACTGCCTCTTTTCAAAATATTGAAGATGCGGTAGTTACTATTAAAGACGACAATGGAAGCATAATTGAAACCTTAAATTATGTAGAGAATGGTTTTTATATAGGGCAAACTTTTCCACAAGAAAATCAAACATATTCTTTACAAGTAACACATCCTAACTATACCAATATCACTTCTTCAGACTCTCTACCCTCTCCGATAAATATTAATAGTATAGATACTTCTACTACTGTAGATCCAATAAATGGAGACAGATTACAAATAACTTTGAATTTTAACGATCCAGAAAGCTCACAAAACTATTACCTAATAGAAACCTATTCTGTAAATGAATATCTATTAATAAAAAATTCTGATACAACTGAGTATGAACTAGACACCACTAAACAGTTCATGGTTCTAACAGACGAAGTTTTTCAAAATGGAGGCTCTCCATTTAGAGAACAAGGATTATTTAACGATCTTTTATTTAATGGTCAAAACAAAGCATTAGAATTGGAAATTCCTTACGATAACTGGAGCGGTACCGAAGACGGCTATGAATGGAGTTATAAGACACTTAGTGTTAGAGTATATTTACATAATATATCAAAATCTTATTATTATTACAGAACCAGTTTAGAATTGTATCAAGGTGCATCCGGGAACCCATTTGCACAACCAGTTCAAGTTTACAGTAATATAGAAAATGGATTTGGAGTATTTGCAGGCTCTCAAATAAGTTATTTTGATCTTTAAAAAAAGTTCTCAACACCCCATTATATCTGTTAAATACGAATTTTCAACAACTGCAAATATTAACCTATTTTAACTTGACTTAAGAGGTAGATTGAACTACATTTGAGATTATCAATTAGTAATTCTATTTATGAGACAACTTAAAATTACCAAATCAATAACCAACAGAGAAAGTCAATCATTAGACAAATACTTACAAGAAATTGGCAGAGAAGAGTTAATCACTGCAGAAATGGAAGTAGAGTTGGCTCAAAAAATAAAACAAGGCGATCAAATAGCTTTAGAAAAATTAACCAAAGCCAACTTAAGATTTGTTGTTTCCGTTGCTAAACAATATCAAAATCAGGGTTTAACCCTTCCAGATTTAATCAACGAAGGCAACTTAGGGCTAATTAAAGCAGCACAAAGATTTGACGAAACAAGAGGTTTTAAATTTATATCTTATGCGGTATGGTGGATAAGACAATCTATCCTTCAAGCATTAGCAGAGCAATCCAGAATTGTAAGATTGCCCCTTAACCAAGTAGGTTCTTTGAATAAAATAAATAAAGCTTTTTCAAGACTTGAACAAGAATTTGAAAGACCGCCTAGTAGTGATGAACTTGCAACAGCCCTTGAACTTACGGAAGAAAAAGTAAAGGATACCATGAAAATAAGTGGAAGACACGTTTCGGTGGATGCTCCCTTTGTGGATGGAGAAGATAATTCTTTGTTGGATGTAATGGTTAATAACGACAGTCCAAAAGCAGATTTAGAATTAATGCGAGAGTCTTTACAAAGAGAAATTGAAAGATCACTTTCTACATTAAATGACAGGGAAAAAGATGTAGTAATGCTATTTTTTGGGATAGGAAAAAAACATGGATTAACCCTCGAAGAAATTGGTTCAAAATTTGATCTTACTAGAGAAAGAGTTAGACAAATTAAAGAAAAAGCGATAAGAAGATTAAGACATAACTCAAGAAGCAAATTACTCAAAGCTTATTTAGGCTAAAATTTCAACAATGTCATCAAAAGAAAAATTAAATACTCTAATTGGTGCTGATGGCCAGACACTTAGTCCAACACTGCCTGAAAACATTAAAAATTATCTTATTGATATTGACGGTACCATAACCGAAGATGTTCCTAATGAAGAACCAGAAAGAATGTTGACATGTCTTCCATTTCCAGACGCATTAGAGGTTTTAGAAAAATGGTATTTAGAAGGTCACATCATTACTTTTTTTACATCTAGAACTGAAGAACAAAGAGAATATACTGAAAGATGGTTAAGAATGCATAATATTAAATACCACGCATTACTAATGAACAAACCTAGGGGTGGCAATTACCACTGGATTGATAACCACATGGTAAAAGCAACTAGATTTAGAGGGAAATTTACTCCGTTAGTTAAAACTGAAAAAGAAATTGAAGTATTCAATGATGATTTTATTTCTGAATAATTGCATATTTTATTTAAATTTACTACAAACAAATTTTAATTATGAGAAAACATAATTTGTATCACACCTTAATATTTTGCTTAGTTGCATCCATTATTATTAGTTGTGAATCTGAAAACCAGCCCAATGGTGAAGTACAAGATATTAAGAACACATCTGAAAATAAAGACAACCACAGCATTGAAGTTGAAATAGTAGAAAAAGATTTTGAATTTATGCCACCATCTCCAATTCAAATTGCTTCAATTCTGAAAAAAGCAAATATGAATTATGAAGAAGGGTTGACCAATAAAGTTTCAAACTCAAAACTATACTCTACCAAATTTAAACAAACAATAAATTTTGGAGTTTATGCATGTGATTTAGCATATTGTGTAACCAATGACAAATTTGCTGAAGCTAGCAAATATTTAAAAGTTTCTAAAGAAATGGCATCAAAAATAGGTATGGAATCTATTTTCTTGTCGGACAATTTGGTAGAAAGATTTGAAAAAAATGTTGGTAATCAAGATAGCGTAATGTCTATTCTTTTTGATATTCAAATTATGACTGACGATTACATCCAAGACAATGAATTAACTGATTTAAGTGTAATATATTTTACCGGTGCATGGGTAGAAGGAATGAATATTGGAACCCATACAATCCTGGGAAACAACGATCATAAAATTAGTGTTTTATTATCCGAACAGATGACCATTGCTAGATCGCTTATAAGAGGACTCAGAGCTGTTGAAAACCAAACTGATGATTTAATAGACTTAACTGACCATATTGAAGAAGTTGTTGATGCATACCACAATTTATGGTCTGTGAAACAAGAAGGTGAAAACATTGAATATTTAGATGTTGAACTAAAACATGAAGAAGCTATTTCAATTTCAGAAATGATTTTGGAGTTGCGAGAAGAAATAACCATGTAATTATTATTTTATGATTGGCAAATACCTATTTTTATTTTTAATTATTTTCAGTATCCATCCAAGTTTTGAAGCTCAAAAAAAAGAGGCAGAACTAACCCCTTATCAAGAACGCTTAATTCAACTGAAAGACTTCAGGAAAAATTGCAGAATTGCATTAAGACCTTTTAGATACGATGGTTCTCTAACCACTCATTTCACCTATAAAGAATTTGATTATGCAAAAGAAGTAGAAATAGCTACTATCCAAAATGAAAATTACCGTTTGTCATTTAACTCTATGGGGGTTTCTAATGAGCCAATAAGTATTAAAATTTACGACAAGCCAAAAAAATATATAAATAGAGTGTTGCTATACGAAATCAGCGATGTTGCAAGCAATGAGTTCACTACAGAAACCAAAGAAATGATTGAAAAGCTAAAGAAAGCTAAGAGTGAAGAACTGGCTAAAAACGTAGATATTTCTGATAGTGAAAGAACCTACCAACAAAAAATAATAGAAAATATTAGACTTAAAAAGTTATTTATCAATTATATAATTCCTTATACAGAAAGAGGATATAAAATAGATGAAGAAGGCAATGAATCAAGAGTTCTCACCAAAGGTTCCATTATTCTAGCAGTTGGATACAACAACCTCTAATCGTCAAATTTCTTAAGCAGTATTTTTTTAAATTTAAAGAGTTCGTCTCTTAAGACTGCTGCTTGCATGAAGTTTTCTTTCTTAGCTTCTCTTTCCATCTGCTTCTTAATATTATCTATACTTTTCTCCAACTCTGCTCTACCCATATTCTCTACAACAGGATCTTGAATTGAAGGATCACTTGAAATAACTAATTCGTTTATTTCTTCTTTTTCACTATTTCTACCAATAAGAAGATCGTTTTCATTGGATTTAATAATTTGAGTAGGCACAATACCATTTAATCTATTATAATTACGCTGTTTTTCTCTTCTTCTATTAGTTTCACTAATAGTAATTTCCATTGCTTTGGTTATTTTATCTGCATACATAATAACACGTCCATTGATGTTTCTTGCAGCTCTACCAACAGTTTGAACTAAAGATCTTTCTGATCTTAAAAACCCTTCATTATCTGCATCCAAAATAGCCACTAAAGACACTTCTGGTAAATCCAAACCTTCTCTTAGTAAATTAACCCCGATAAGAACATCAAAAATACCTTTTCTTAAATCTTGTAAGATTTCTACTCTTTCTAAGGTGTCTACATCAGAATGAATATACCTAGATCTAATTCCAATTTTTGCAAAATACTTATCTAGTTCTTCTGCCATTCGCTTGGTAAGAGTAGTTACCAGCACTCTATTTTCTTCCTCCACTACTTTTCTTATTTCTTCTAAAAGATCATCTACTTGATTTAATTTAGGTTTTACTGTAATCTCAGGATCTAGTAGTCCTGTTGGTCTAATAAGTTGTTCTGTAACTATTCCATCGCACTTAGTAAGTTCGTATTCTGCAGGAGTAGCACTTACATAAATAATTTGGTTGTGAATTTGCTCAAACTCTTCAAATTTTAAAGGACGATTGTCCAAAGCTGCAGGAAGTCTAAAACCATAATCTACCAAATTTACTTTTCTTGATCTATCTCCACCATACATGGCTTTTATCTGAGATACTGTAACATGAGATTCGTCAATTACCATTAGAAAATCTTCTGGAAAATAATCTAAAAGACAAAATGGTCTATCTCCTGGCTTTCTATTGTCAAAATATCTTGAGTAATTTTCAATTCCTGAACAGTATCCTAACTCTCTTATCATTTCTAAATCTAGCTCTACCCTATTCTGGATTCTTTTAGATTCTAAATTTTTTCCTATTTCGTTGAAAAACTCTATTTGCTTTACTAAATCGTCTTGAATTTGAAAAATAGATCTTTTCACATCTTCTTTATCTGTAACAAATATATTTGCTGGATAAATAATATACTGATCTTGATTTTCTAAAATTTTATTATTTACCAAATCTAGAATTCCAATGGAATCAATTTCATCTCCCCAAAAAGTAATTCTAATTCCAAAATCAGCATAAGCTAAATGAATATCAATAGTATCTCCTACTACCCTAAAGTTTCCTCTTTTTAAATCTTTTGTAGTTCTGGAATATAGGTTGTCAACTAATTGTCTTAAAAATAAATTTCTAGCTATTTTTTGACCTACTTCAATAGTTACAATACTGTTGCTAAAATTTACTGGATTTCCTATTCCATAAATACAGGAGACAGAAGAAACTACTATAACATCTTTTCTGCCAGAGAGTAAAGAAGTGGTTGTACTTAATCTTAGTTTCTCGATATCATCGTTAATAGAAAGATCTTTTTCTATGTAAGTATCCGAAGAGGGCAAATAGGCTTCTGGTTGGTAATAATCGTAGTATGAAACGAAATATTCGACTGCATTATCAGGAAAAAAGGTTTTAAATTCTTGGTAAAGCTGGGCAGCAAGTGTTTTATTATGAGACAGAATTAGAGTGGGTCTTTCAACTTTTTCAATCACATTGGCAACAGTAAAAGTTTTACCAGAACCTGTAACTCCTAAAAGCGTTTGAGCTGCAATTCCATCGTTAATTCCTTGAACCAAATCTGCAATAGCTTCTGGCTGATCTCCAGTTGGAGAAAAATCTGATTTTAAATTAAATTTCACGCTTCAATATTACTTAATAATATTAGATGATTCCCATATGTCCCAAGCTTTAAGTGCTTGATAAACTAACATTTGATAACCATTTAGAATTTTAGCATTTTTTAAAAGTGCTTTTTTTAAAAAAAGAGTTTGCTCGGGATTGTAAATTAAATCAATCACTAAATGTTTGGAGGTCAAACTGTCATAGGCGATTTTTATTTCTTTATCAATATTTGGATACATCCCTACGGGCGTAGTATTAATAATTAGATAATGTCCTGCAACCATATGGCTATTTATTTGGTTCCATGTGAAATAATTATTTAGAGTAGGTAATTTCTTTCTTGAAATAAAATTAACCTCAATATTGTAAGCATTTAAAGCATAAGCAACTGCCTTGGAAGCACCTCCTGTTCCTAAAACAAGTGCTTTGGTATGTTGAGATTTCAAATATGGTTTCACCATTTGTTTAAAACCATAAACATCTGTATTATATCCTTTTAAAGAAACCAGTTTATTGTTTTTAAAAAATGGCTTGATAGTATTTACCGCATCTATTTCTTGAGATATTTCATCTAAAGAATCTAATTGTGAGATTACTTTTTGCTTAAATGGAATAGTAACGTTAAGTCCAGAGAGGCTATGATTGGAAAATAAATCTCTTAAACTTGAAGTATTTTCTATTTCAAAATTGGAATAAAGTGCATCAATATTTTCAGTTTTAAACTTTTTGTTAAAATAATCCTTTGAAAAAGAATGGACCAAACTCTGACCAATAAGTCCAAAATTTCTCAATTGGTAGGATTAGAATTAATTTTTGAACCTAAATATTCTATCAACCAAACAATAAAAATGCCTAAAAAGATTAGAATAAGACAGAAAATGTTTTCAGAAAGAGATAAATCAGGAAAAACCCAGCTGTAGGATACTACTTTCAGCTCTCCACCTCTTCCAACAATAGTTTCTAAAGGAATTTTCCAAGGCCAAATAATTAATAACGAACCAACAACAAATCCTGTTAATAATGAAATTGTAGAGTTGTAGAATTTTTTAAGGACATAGCTTATTCCATGAGACAGTCCCAAAAAACCAACAATAGCCCCTAAGATAACTGGTAATAAAATATTCAAATTTGAAATAGGATCTGAAACTGATTGAAGCATAATTAACTGATAATTACCCATTAGAATTAAAACATAAGAGCCTGAAAGACCAGGCAGTATCATACTAGCAACAGATACTATTCCACAAATTACAAGATAATAAAAGGAATCATCTTGAGTAACAGGTTTCAAAAATGCTAAAGAGGCTGCAAAAAAAATCCCAAAAGCTAGAGAAATAAAGGAGGAAATGTTCCAAGATTTCACCATCTTACCCACATAATATATAGAAGCTATAATTAAACCAAAAAAGAAGGACCAAACAAGTTGTTCATTTTTAGTAAAGAAGAACTCAAGGACTTTTGCCAAAGTAACAATACTTAATGCAGTACCAGAGAAAACTGAAACTAAAAACTTCAGTTGAGTATATTCAATAAAACTCTTAAAGTTTCCAGAAAACAACAACTTAACAGCCTTTAGATTAAAGGATTTCAAGGAATTAATTAATTGCTCATATATTCCTGTTACTAAAGCTATTGTTCCGCCAGAAACACCCGGAATAACATTAGCTGCGCCCATTCCAAAACCTTTAAGAAATAAAATCAAATAATGCTTCATTAAATTGAAATTGCTTGGTATCCACCCTCTAAATTGAGATAGTTTTCCTTGTATAAATCATTTAATATTAAAAAATTTAAAATACTTTCTGATCTTTTACCAGAACCACAATGAAAAATAACTGGACGATCCGAGGGAAGTTCATTTAACCTATCTACAATCTCCCCAAGTGGAATGTGGATTGAATAATCTACTTTTCCATCAATTTCTAATTCATAATTCTCTCTTAAGTCTATAAGAAGAAAGTCTGATTTTTTTTGCAATAGCAAATCTAACTCGTTTGGAGAAATTCTATTTAAATTCATAACGGATTATTAAATTATGTTGGCTTTCTTTTTTTAATAATATTTTTTGGAAGGAAATTAAAAAAAGTATCTCCTCTCAACCCTTGTCTTAGTGTTTCTAAAGGCAAAACATCCGTTGGAGATATATTTCCTAAATTAACATTTTGATCAAATAAATTTACAAACCAAGTCTGCTGCTTTTTTGAAGGTGCCTCCCAAAGTATTTTATTTGGGTCAATTTTAGAAATTATCTTATTGATAAGCATAGTATGCGGTTTTCCATTTGGTCTAAAAATACCTACAGATCCGCTTTCTCTACCTTCAGCAATAACTTTCCATGAACCAGCTTTTAGTTCTTCTGACATCATTTTAATCCATTTTGCAGGGCTAATTAAAATTCCTTCTTCTTTGGACCCAACTTCGCTTAAAACAGTATAATTCTTAGCGTATTTATAAATTAATTCACACTTTTCGTCGTGTTCTAAGATTATTGAGCCATCTGAAATCTCTATAGTTTCAATACCAAAGTTGTCTACTATCTTGAAATAGTCCTCTTCTTGGTTCCTCGCATAATACAATTCAAACATGGTTCCTCCAAAATATGGCTTAACACCAATCTGCTTCATTAAAGCAATTTTTTCTTGGATATTATTGGAGACAATTGACGTGCCAAATCCAAATTTTATAATGTCTGTATAGCTTGCACTAGTAGATAAGAAATCTTCCATTTGTCTTGTGCTTAATCCCTTGTCCATCATCATCGTTAGGCCAGTATCTCTAGGAATAGTAGTTCTTTTTGGAATGTGAGATAAGGTCATTTGTTAGGATTATCTTTGTAGGGCTGAAAAAATTGATTCATTTCCTCAACTTGTAAAACTTCTGGATAAATGTCAATTAGCTTTTTGAAAGTATTTTGATCTGAGTTTTGCATTTCAGAAAGACTGCTTTTAGCCTCCGATAAATTTCCCGTTGAAATTTGCATTGCCACAAGTCTAAGTTTTAGATCTACTTGATTGTCGTTGGATTTAATAGCTCTTTTAACTTCGTTTATTGCAGTAGACTTTGATGTGTTGTCGAATAAAAAATTGGAATAATCTATCCATGCATCTATATTTTTAGGATCTAATTGGATTACCTTTTTAAAAGCCAATTCTGCTTCTGAATTTTTATTGAGTTTGGCAAGAATTTCTGCGTATAAATACCAATAGTCAGGATTTTCAACATCTAAATCTATTGCTTTTTTAATAAACTTAATTGCTTGAACAGGTTGATTATTTAAATCTCTAACAACCCCTATCCCAAGCCAAGACTCAGGAAGAGAATCGTCAATTTCTAAACTTTTCTCATAAAACATAAGTGCTTTTGAATAATCACCAATTTTCTCATAACATTCGCCAATACTACAATAGGCATATGCATGAGGACGATCATAAACAAAGGACTCATTAAATGAATCAATCGCTTTTTGATATTCTTTTAAATGAATAAAACTATTGGCTTTTCCATAGTGAGCAGCAGTGAATTTCTCATTAATTACCAGACACATTTCATAAGCAAAAATAGCTTCCTTCCAGTCTTCATTAACATTGTATATAGTAGCTAGATTGAACCATGCTATATGACTATATGGGTTGCCATCAATCACTTCCTTAAAGTAATTTACAGACTCTTGAAACTTGCCAGACTCATGGTAAGCAACTCCTAATTCCATCATAACAGTTTCATCATTTGGTTTGAAACTTAAAATTTGTTTTAATACTTTAA
>JADHMB010000054.1 GCA_016780365.1 Flavobacteriales bacterium | reverse complement strand
TCTGTTTTACTAGCAATTGTAGGCATACTAGTCAAGAACCAAATAGAACTTTTAAAAGATTAATGTTTAAAGGATTTCTTAGCCGAAGAATTTCTTACTTTTTGATGATTTTATTCATCATACTAAACTCAATTTTAATTTACTTTGATATTTTCTACCTACTAGCGCTTCCTTTAGTCATATTACTTGGCTATCTATTTGTTTTTAGGTTGGATTTAATTTTTCTAACTATAGTTTTTTGCACCCCTCTTTCTTTTAATTTTGAAAATTTAGACTTGCTTGGAATAGGTTTTTATTTTCCAACAGAACCATTGCTGCTGGTATTTACATTAATGTTTCTGTTTAAAGCGCTCTATGAAAAAAATCTTAAAAAAGATCTTCTACATTATAAAAACCCTATAATAATATTAGTTTTTATTCAAGTACTATGGATATTTATAACCTCTATAGTCAGTGAAATTCCTATGGTTTCCTTTAAGTTTCTAATTTCTAGAAGCTGGTTCATTATTCCCATTCTTCTTTACGGAATTCACTTTTTCAAAAAAGGAAAAAAACAAATCAAACAATTTTTCTTCGCTTATCTTTTTGCCATGGTAATGGTGACTTGCTATACATTAGTCAACCACATGATAAATAGTTTTAGTGAAGAAGCAGGTCATTGGGTAATGTGGCCATTTTTTAAAGACCACACTTCATATGGTGCAATTTTAGCACTAGTTATTCCAGTTAATGTTTGGTTGTTATATGAGTCTAAAAAAAATTACTTGAGAATTTTATTAATTGTTTTTTTAGCAATACTTCTTATTGGTCTGTACTTTAGTTATACAAGAGCTGCTTGGTTAAGTATTGTTTTGGCCTTTGGAGTATTTATTCTTTATTACTTGAAAATAAAATTAAAATGGCTAATAGGTATCCTAGTTATTCCTTTAATATTTATAGTTTATAATTTGACAGAAATTTCTTACTTGGTTCAAAAAAATGATGCAGAACACACCACTGAGAATTTTTCAGAAAGAGTAGAATCAATGTCCAACATTTCTTCTGATGCATCAAATTTAGAACGTTTAAATAGATGGAATTGTGCACTTGAATTATTCTTGCAAAGACCTTTTTTTGGATGGGGTCCTGGAACCTATGCTTTTGTATATGCCCCATTCCAAAAGTCAAAAGATTTAACAATAATCAGCACTAATTTTGGAGATGGAGGAAATGCACATAGTGAGTATCTAAGTCCTTTAGCAGAACAAGGTTTTTTTGGATTTCTAATCAATGTTTTATTAATAGGGCTTGTTTTTGTTTACTCAGGTCTATATTATATAAGATGTGAAAATGAGTTTTATAAAATTTTAACCCTTTTCATCATCTTGTCTCTAACCACTTATTTTACGCATGGGGTTTTAAACAACTATTTAGATACAGATAAAGCTGCAATTCCAATTTGGGGTTTAATTGGCATCTTTATTACTATTAGAACTTATTTAAGCCCCGTTTCTAAAAACACAACGTATTAATTGTATGTTGTGACTAATTATTATTGCTTATGGCAAAATCTAAAAAAATATTTCAATGCATAAGCTGCTCTCACGAAACAAGTAAGTGGACTGGTAAATGTGGAGAATGTGGAGAATGGAACACTGTTTCCGAGAGAATAGTTTCAAATTCTTCCAAAAGTTCTATTTCAAGCAGTATTAAAACTCCTCAGCGAATAAGTGATATTTCTGGAGATAAAGCGGAGAGAATTCCTATAAATGATTTAGAGTTTAATAGAGTAATTGGTAATGGATTGGTAAAAGGTTCTGTTATTCTACTGGGGGGTGAACCTGGAATTGGTAAATCAACATTAACTTTAAAAATTGCCTTAACACTAAAAGAAAAAGTATTATATATTTCAGGAGAGGAAAGCAATGAACAAATAAAGTTAAGAGCCAATAGATTAAAGTTCAATAACGACAGTTGCTATATTTATAACGAGACAGAAGTTAATACCATCCTTAAAACCTGTGAAGAAGTTTTGCCTAAATTAATTATTGTTGATTCTATACAAACCATTCATACTCAAGAAATAGATGCAATTCCAGGAAGTGTTTCTCAAATCAAGCACAGTGCTGAAATTTTAATTAAATATGCAAAAGAGAGGCTAATTCCAATAATAATTATTGGGCATATTACTAAAGATGGAGCAATAGCCGGTCCTAAAGTATTGGAACATATGGTAGATACTGTCCTTCAGTTTGAAGGAGATAAAAATCACTTGTACCGTTTGGTTAGAAGTATCAAAAACAGATTTGGAAGCACCAATGAACTTGGAATTTATGAAATGAATGAAAGTGGACTCGAAGAAGTAAATTCTCCTAGTAAAATGCTTATTTCAACCAACCAAGAAAAGCTGAGTGGTATTGCCTTAGGTTGTAGTTTGGAAGGAGTAAGACCTATTATGATAGAATCTCAAGCCTTAACCTCAGCTGCCACTTACGGAAATCCACAAAGATCAGCAAATGGAATTGACATTAAAAGACTAAATATGTTGTTGGCAGTAATTGAAAAAAGAGGAGGTATGAAACTAAGCCAAAAAGATGTTTTTTTAAATATCACTGGTGGATTAAAAATTCAAGACCCAGCAATTGATCTATCTATGGTTTGTGCAATATTATCTTCATTTTTTGACTTTTATATTGATCATAAAATTTGTTTTATTGGAGAAGTTGGCCTAAGTGGAGAAATAAGACCAGTTAGTAGAATAGAACAACGGATAAAAGAGGTGACAAAAATGGGAATTAAAACAATTTATTTAAGTAAATATTCTAAGGTTAGTCAAGTAGAATCAAAAGATTATCGATTAATTAGAGTAGGTAAGCTTCAAGAAATCATTCAACAATTGTTTAAATAATGTGTCTATTGAGCTAAGGAATAAAGAGTTTAAATTATCTTTATTATAAAAATAGTTCATGCAGGTTATAGATCTTGAAAAAGAAATTATTAGTGAGTTTGAAATGTTTGACAATTGGATGGAAAAATATGAGTATCTGATTGAACTTGGCAAAGATCTTCCACTTATATCCTCCACTCATAAAAGCGATGAAAATATTATCAAAGGCTGTCAATCTAAAGTATGGTTGCATGCTGAATTTGAGAAAGATCTGGTTTCATTTTATGCAGACAGTGAGGCAATAATAACAAAGGGAATAATCGCTCTTTTAATAAGAGTATTAAATAACCAGTCTCCTGAAAATATTCTTGATGCAAAACTAAATTTTATAAATGAAATTGGTCTAACTAATCATTTGTCTCCTACAAGAGCTAACGGGTTGTTAGAAATGGTAAAACAGATGAAAGCTTACGCATATTCATTGATGATAAAAAATAATTTAAATGAGTGATGTTAAAGATTCTGCAAGTGTCAAAATAAAAATTGAGAACAAAATTATAAATGTTCTCAAAGCGATATTTGATCCAGAAATTCCAGTGGATATTTACGAATTGGGTTTGATTTATGAAATTAAAATCGACGATGAATTTAATACTGAAATTATAATGACTTTAACTTCTCCAAATTGCCCTGTGGCAGAGTCCCTTCCAAAAGAGGTTGAGGATAAAGTTGGTGAAGTTCATGGCGTCGAAACTTCAAAAGTTAACATTGTATTCGATCCTCCATGGGATAAGGATATGATGAGTGAAGAGGCAAAGCTAGATTTAGGAATGATTTAAAAAAAAGAAATGGAATTTGGAATTGATGCAATAGATTATTACTTACCAAACATAGCTTTACCAATAGTTAGTTTGGCAGAAAAAAGAGATATTATTCCTGCAAAACTTGAAAAAGGATTAGGCCTAAAATATATGGCACTTGCAGATGTAAATGAAGATGCTGCCTCTATGGCTGCAAATGCACTATTAAATCTTATTGTAAATAATAAAATAGACCCCTCCACTATTGGCAGAATATATCTTGGAACTGAAAGCGCAGTTGATGCAGCTAAACCAACAGCTACATATGCAGTTGGAACAGTTGAAAAAATTCTTTATAAAACCCATGGTGCTAGATGTTTTAAAAACTGTGATGTTGTAGATCTTACATTTGCTTGCATTGGCGGAATTGATGCAGTTGAAAACTGCTTAGATTGGATAAGAATTAATCCAGATAAAAAAGCAATTGTAATTGCCTCAGATATTGCAAAATATGAATTAGCTTCTTCCGGTGAATATACACAAGGAGCTGGTGCTGTTGCTATGTTATTAACTTCTAATCCTAGTATCATTTCTTTTAAAAACACTGTTGGAATTAGCATGGAACATGTTGGAGATTTTTTTAAACCTAGAAGGAAAATTGACAACTCATTTCTCAGCGATAAAAACACTACGGTACAAAAATTAACCAATAGTGATAAAGAAATTCTTGATTTTTATTTTGAGGAGCCAGTATTTGATGGTCAGTATTCCAATAAATGTTATACAGATAGAATCAATGAAGGGTTAGAGCATTTTCAATCCCAAAAAAAAATAGACTTTTTAAAGGACTGGGACCATTTAATTTTTCATCTTCCATATGCTTTTCAAGGAAGAAGAATAATGCTAGATATATGGCTTAATTGGTTGGATAAATATGGTTTATTGTCAGATCTAGAAAAAGAGATAGGACAATCAGAAAGTATGGATTTTAAAGATTGGAGAAAAGCAGCTTCAAAGTCTGTTCTTTACAAAAATTTTGTAGAAAGCAAGATTGAAGATGGAGAAATTGCAAGTGGATATATTGGCAATATGTATACCGCATCTATCTTTATGTCATTAATTAGTTTGCTCTATTCAAGTCATGAAAAAGACAAAAATATTTCAGGAAATAATGTTGGTTTTTTAAGTTATGGAAGTGGATCTAAATCTAAGATTTTTGAAGGTAAAATAGCTAAGGATTGGCAATCTAAAATAAGCGGATTAGAGGTTTTCAAAAAACTAGATCAGAGAAAGTTAATTGACTTTGAGACTTATGAGAAACTTCACAATGGAAGTTTGAAAAAACCAATATCAAATCATCAAAATATTGTCCTAGATAGAATTGACGATCAAGAAAATAAAGTAGGTTTTAGACATTATAAAATAAATTGAGCGAGATAGTAAATAAAGTTGCAAAAAGTGGTCTAATAACTCTGGACATGAAGACATTCAAGGGGTCTCAAAACAGGAGAATTATAGACATAAAGAACTGGCTGTATGAAGGCATGGTTCTTAAAGAAAAAAAATTTAGAGAGCATTTAAAAGAGGAGAATTGGGAGCAATATAAAGATGCATTTGTTGCTTTACATTGTTCTACAGATACAATAATTCCAGTTTGGGCCTATATGCTTTTGACCAAATACCTAAATCCTTATGCTACAAGTGTAATATATGGGAATGAAAAAGAGCTTGAAAAAAAGATCTTTCATCTAAATATTAAAAATTTTGATGCAAAGCCATTAGAAAATAAAAGAGTTTTACTTAAAGGATGTACAGACACATATATTCCAGAAGATAGCTATGTACAATTAAGTAATAAACTGATGGGAAATGTCAAGTCTTTGATGTTTGGAGAAGCATGTTCTAATGTGCCAATATTCAAGTCCTAATTGTATATTTTAATTTTATTAAAACTTAAGTCTAAAATATTTGTCAAACTCTGGAACAATTTTAAGTAAGTATACTAAAGAGACATACAAAATTGATACTATTACAGATCTGAAAATCATAGAAAAAATAGTGAAATCAAAGGACGGTAAAAAATATCCAATTATAAAAGTGATAGAAATAATTAATAGAATCTTCAAGGCATTTAAATCATAAGGTTGCATTTGGAACTTTATTTTAATGATTGCGAATTTTATTAGATTATATATTACTACTGAAAATGCTGATGCAAAAGCTGCACCTTCAATTCCCCACATAGGAATAAATATAAGATTATTAATTACTGCTAAAACTAAGAGCAGTAACAGAAGATAAGTACCATAAACATACTTATTAGAATTAAATAAAACAGCATTATTAAGGCCGGTAGAAATATTAATAAATGCGCCTATAGAAGCAATGATTGTAACATTTTTTGCATTGGCATATTCTTGGGGAAGAAAAGACAGCATATCTTCAATATTCAATAAAATCCCAATCAGTAAAAGACCTCCAATAAGCATTAAATACTTAACAGATTTTTTATAAATACTTTTAATTCCTTCTAAATTATTTTCTACCCAAAACTTGGCAATTTGAACATTCGAAATCTTTTCAAGTGAAACTAATGGTATATCTATAATTAAGGCAATAAAAGAAGTGACGGTAAATATTCCTACAAAATCTAACTCTAGAAATGCTCCAATCATTACAGTATCTATAAACTTCAAACCCGAGGATGAAATAGAGGCCAAGGACAATAGAAGTCCGTATTTAACCATGGGTTTAAGACCCACTGATTTTACCTTAGGAATATTTATTTTCAAGGAAACTGAATCTGTAACTATAGCATATATTAAAAGAAATAAGACTTGTAGAGCGTATAAACCAACAAATGAAAAAACAAATAAATCGAAACTAAGAAATTCAAAATAATAAAGAACAATCACTACCACAAATAGTATTTTATTCATTATAGAATCCCAAAAAGTTACTGCAACTGTTTTATAAAGGGAAGAAACATAGGTGTTAAGAATCGCGACACATGCTATTATCAAAGCAAAAGGAATTGCCAAGTAAAAATAATTAACAAATAGTGGAGATTGTTCAGAGTAAATCTCAATAATTTTGCCTTTAAAGACCAATATTAAAGAAGCGCAAATTAAAAATCCAACTAGTAAGAATAATAGCATTAAGCCAAAATAACCGAAATGCTTTTTTTCTTTATTTCTAAAATGAGGGAAAAATTTGGTGTTAATATTACCAACACCTAAAGGCATTACAGTGGCAACAATGGTGGCAAAAGCCAGTAATATTCTAATTAGACCTAATTCAGAACTGGTTAATAATTGAGGCTGTATAAACAACAAACTAACAAAACCAATTACTACTCCAGAATAAGTAATAACAGTATTTAGTAGTCCTTGTTTTTGTATTACTCCCAAAGTTTTTATTTAATTAAATCTAAAAATTTATTTTGTCTTTTTTCAATATGAAATTCATTCTCTACTCTTTTCCGTGCGCTATGAGCTAACTCTTTTCGCTTTGCATTATTAAGAGCAAGTATACTTTTAAACTCTTTTTTAATATAATTATTATTAGAACTTCCCATTAAAAAACCAGTTTTGTCAATAATATTAGGAATTGCACCTACTTTAGATCCGATCGGAATGCATCCGCATAACATTGCCTCACATAATGCGTTTGGAAATCCTTCTGAAATAGACAACTGAAGATAAAACTCACTTTTATTTAAATAAATCAACAAATCTTCTTGTGATAGAAAGCTTAAAACTTTGATGTTTTTGGGGATACTTTTCAATTTATTTTTAAACTGGTCTTTTAACCCTATTACAGTAAAAGTACATTCTTGAAATTCATTTGCTAAAAAAAATATTTTATCTATTCCCTTTAATTGAAACCTTCTAAAGTCATCTGTCAAAGCAACAGAAATAAAACTATTCGGAATTTTCTTATCTAAATTGTCGTTAAAAAACTTTGGATTAAAACCATTGTATATAACAGTATAAGGAGTTTTTAAATTGGGAAAAAAATATTTAAACCCCTGATTATTAAAAACTCTATTTTCATAATATGTATTTTCCGAGAATACTAGAGATTCGTCAACTGGTAGTAATCTAGTTGCCATTTTATAAGACCAATGAATAAATTGTTTGAGTAATTTTTTTCTTAAGCTTCCGTAATTGATAGACGGGAAAGAAACACAGTCGGTTCCTCCTAAAATAATATATACTGGCTTGTTAAATATTTTACCAAAAAGAGAAGGAATAAATGACCAATATCCACCAAACATGATGAAAATACAATCTGATTTTCTAACGGTTTTGGTTAAAAAAACCAACTGTTTTAAGAAAAGGTTTATGACTTTTTTCTTATTCCCCCAGTCCTGTGAATAATGAATTACTTTGAAATGATTATTTAAAAAAACAATATCTTTTTTAACGAATTCAGAATCAGATGGTGATATATATAATACTACATCCTCTCTCATTTTTGATTTTAGGATAATATAAATTTAATCCTTTCAATTGTCTTTTTATAAATGATGGAGAATTTACTTATTGGACTATAATTCACAAAGTTATTTTTAATGAATTTAATAACAACATAATCATTTTTATCTTGAAAAAGCGCATATGGCTCGTAACTAACAAGAGTTAAATGGTTGGCACAAGCATCCGACAATAGTCTATCAGCCTCAATAGACTGGTCAATAATTTGAAGCCTTTCAGGGTTTAGTTTTCTTACGTTTTCAATCATTCTTGGGTGTGGAACATGAATAAAAATCATAGATTTTTCATTCATATTTTCTTCAAAACAGCTGAAAAGTTCTTTATGTTGATCGATTGGAATATGTTCTAAAACATCTGGCAAGACAATGAAGTCAAACTTTTGAAGGTAAGAGAAGTCTTTCATGTCCGTAACAAAAAAATCAATTTTATTAGAATTCGGAATTCTTTTCTTAGCTTTTTCTATGGATTCATCACTTATATCTGTTGCAACCAATTTGCCTTTTGATAAAAACTTATTTAATAAAACGGTTAAGGTTCCTACTCCACATCCAACTTCTAAGACAACACTATCTTTTCTCAAACCACTTTTAATCAATTCATTCATTATTTTATAATGACGAATGTTTACTCCTGTTTCTGTCTGATTTTTAGAAAAATTATTGTACCATCCACGTACGTCCTTAGAATTACTCATATCTCCAATCTTATTAATATGCTCTCTTGTTTATTCCCTCAATATAATTTATAAATGACCTATTTACAACCTTATTTCCTCCTGGTGTTGGGTAATTTCCTGTAAAGTACCAATCTCCTGTATGATTTGGGCAAGCTATATGTAAATTATCTACGGTTTGAAAAATTATTTTTACTTCAGCATTAATATTTTCGTGTTTTAACAAAACTGAGATCTTATCAGAAATCTCTTGATCTGAAAAAGGTTTATATATAAGTTGTACATGATTTTGGGCTTTTAAAGTATTGTCAATTTCAGATTTCTTACATTTTTGATATACCTCATCAATCACCTTTTCCATTCCTTTATCCTTCAATAAAGCAATCGCAGCCTGAAATGCAATAAAGTCACCAATTTTAGCCATATCAATACCATAGCAATCAGGGTATCTTATTTGAGGGGCAGATGAAACAATGACAATTTTTTTTGGTTCTAATCTGTCTAATATTCTAATAACGCTTTGCTTCAAAGTTGTTCCACGTACTATAGAATCATCAATAATTACTACTGTATCTTTATTTCTTCTCAAAGATCCATAAGTAATATCGTATACATGGGCTACCATTTCATCTCTAGAATCATCTTGAGTTATAAACGTTCTTAGTTTGTCATCTTTAACCATTATTTTTTCTGCTCTAGTTCTAAATGATAAAATCTTCTGGAGTTTTTCATCATAAAGTTCGGAGTTTGGGTCTAGGGATTTTATTTGCTGATTCTTCATAGTAGATAAGCGGTTTTCTAACTCTTTTATCATCCCATAGTAAGACATTTCAGCTGTATTTGGAATAAAAGAAAATACAGCATTTACTAAATCGTTATCAATAGAAGACAAAATTTGATCCACTACAAGACTTCCCAATTTCAGCCGCTCTTTATAAATATCTTTATCTGTTCCTCTTGAAAAATAGATTCTCTCAAATGAACATTTTTTTATTTCTTTTGGTGAATTTATTTCCACTTCTTTATTTACATTGTTTTTCTTAATAATCAATGCATTACCAGGTTTCAACTCATTTATTGCTTCCCATTTAACATTAAAAGCTGTTTGAATCACGGGTCTTTCAGAGGTTACTACAAAAACTTCGTCATCTTCATACCAAAAAGCTGGTCTTATTCCGTTTGGATCACGAATCACAAAAGCATCACCATGTCCAAACAAACCTGCCATGGTATATCCTCCATCCCAATCTGAAGAAGCGTTCTTTAAAATTTTTTGAATGTTTAAATTCTCTGCAATTAAGTTCGATATTTCTATATTATCAATTTCTTTGTTAATGTATTCTCTAAAGAGTTTGGTGTTTTCTTGGTCTAGAAAATGGCCAATTTTTTCAATAATTGTAACTGCATCCGAAACAGCTTTTGGGTGCTGGCCAATATTGACCAAAATATCAAATAGTTCTTCAACATTAGTAAGATTGAAATTTCCAGCAACCACCAAATTTCTAGTCATCCAATTATTTTGTCTTAAAAAAGGATGACAGTTTTCTACTTTATTTCCTCCAAAGGTTCCATACCTTAAATGACCTAAGAATAGTTCTCCCGTAAATGCTTCGTGAGACTTAAGATAATCTACATCAATTAATTTTTCAGGCTCATTTTTATGGAGAATCTCAAACCTTTTATTTATGTATGAAAAAATATCTTTAATGGGTTGGCTCTTGACACTTCTGTATCGACTAATATATCTTGTTCCGGGGGCAACATCAAATTTTATATTGGCAAGTCCAGCACCATCTTGCCCTCTGTTATGCTGCTTCTCCATCAATAGGTACATTTTATTTAAACCATAAAGTGCTGTACCGTATTTATCTAAATAAAATTGTAATGGCTTTTTTAATCGTAAAAGAGCAATACCACACTCGTGTTTTATAGGGTCACTCATTAGATTGTTTTAACTTTAAAAGAGTACAATTTTTCATTTATTCTAACTTATATTTGGAAAGATAAATATAATCGGTTGTTTAATTTGAAAAAACTTTTTAAAAATAGTGTCTTATATAAATTAATTCTATTTGTAGGTTGTTTTTTTATTCTAATAACAACTTATGGAAATGAAAAACCAAGGTTTATTTCAAACTATGGACAGTTTAAAGAAAATATCGTTTTCAAACTTGAGCACAGAGCAGGAAACATATATTTTGAAAAAAACAAAGTTAAGTTTGATCTTTTTGAAAGAGCTAAAATAAATGCAATTAGGCATGGAGATACTAGTTTTAAAAATGTTTTGGGGCATGTTTATGAAAGTAATTTTATTGGATGTAATGAAAATTTAAAAATTATTGGAAATGAAAAAATAGATGCTTTTTACAATTACTTCGTTGGAGCTGATTCTACTAGATGGAAGTCCAATGTTCCTATTTACAACAAATTAAAATATCAAAATATATATGACGGAATTGATTTAAGTTATTACTCATATGGTGGTAAATTAAAATATGATTTTATTGTTCACCCAGGTGGCAAAACCAATTCAATTAAAATTCGTTATCAAGGCTTAGATAATATTTATATTAAATCCGGTCATCTTATTCTAGAAACTTCTGTAGGAGATATAATAGAGCAAGCCCCATTAAGCTATCAAATTATTAATGGTGTAAAAAAGATAATAAAATGTGCGTTCCATCTAGAAGGTGATGAACTAAGCTTCAAAATTTTGGATCGTTACAATAAGAACTACCAGCTAATTATTGATCCTATTTTAATCTTCTCCACATATTCAGGATCTTCTACCAATAATTGGGGGGAAACAGCTACATATGATGATTTAGGACATCTTTATGCTGGAAGTATATCTTTTGGCAATGGATATCCATTTTCGCTAGGTGCTTACGATATTTTTCACAACGGAGGAATAGGAACTGGTAATAATGGAACGGATATTTGTATTAGTAAATTTTCTCCAAATGGAGATTCTCTAAAATACAGTACCTATCTTGGGGGAACTGGAAACGAAAATCCGCATAGTCTTGTGGTTAATTCCAATAATGAATTATTTGTTTTTGGAAGTACTGGATCTTCAGATTTTCCAACTACTTTAAATGCGTTTGATACTTCTTTTAATGGAGGAGATTTCTTTGGTTTTATAAATTATCCACAAGGAACACCATCTTATTACTTAGAATACCCCAACGGAACAGACATTATAGTAACAAAATTTTCCAGTGACGGAAGCAACTTATTGGGTTCTACTTTTGTAGGAGGAAGTAAAAATGATGGTATCAATGAATCTGGAGCCAATAGTTACAGCAGTAATAATCTATGTCATTTTTATGCAGACGAGTATCGTGGAGAAATCACATTAGATGACCAAGGAAATTGCTATGTTGCTTCTAGTAGTTCTTCCTTAGATTTTCCATTAGTAAATGCTTCCCAGAGTACAATAGGAGGACAACAAGATGCAGTGGCTTTTATGTTAAATAGTGATTTATCTTCTTTATTATGGAGTACTTACAATGGTGGTTCTAATGATGATGCAGGATATTCAGTTCAATTAAATAATCAAAATCAGCCACTTATTACTGGCGGAACAATGAGTAATGATTTTTTTACTACTAATACAGCTGCAAATCCGACTTACGGTGGTAATATTGATGGTTTTGTAACCAAATATCTTACTTCCAACGGAAACATTTTAGCCTCCACCTATGTTGGTGACGGAGGTTTTAATCAGTGCTACTTTGTTCAAATAGATTTAAATAATGATGTATTTTTATTTGGCCTAACAGATTCTTCTACCAATGTTTTCCCATCTAATGTTTATAATTCTATAGGTTCACAGTTTATTCAAAAGCTAGATTCTAGTCTGTCCACTACTTTAGTATCTACATGTTTTGGAAATGGAAGTTTAGCCAAAAATATTACCCCGTCTGCTTTTTT
>JADHMB010000006.1 GCA_016780365.1 Flavobacteriales bacterium | reverse complement strand
AACGATCCAATGGAAACATGGGTGCCTATTGTAGTAGCAAAAGAAAAACCATAGGCAAATGCTTCCATATAGAGTAAACCAGCGTTGAAACTTAAATCAGACCCACCATATTTTTCTTCAATAGCAATTCCACAAAGACCTAATTCAGCTGCTTTGTCCAACATTTCAACAATTTGAGGAAGATCTTTAGATGCTTCTGGTTCGCTTTCTAATACATGAAGTTCCTTATCGAGAAAATCATGAATCATTTGTTTTAACATTTTTTCTTCTTCATTCCATTCTTCAGGAACAAAAACTGCTGAGGATTCAGTTTTTTTGGTTATAAAATCTCCACCTTTGATGCTCATTGTTTTTTTAACTATAATTTTACAATGTAATATACAAAAACATTGAATGCGCGCATTGAATGTTTTGAAAATTTAACATTTTGCTTTTCTACATGGAAAACTTTTATCAATGCAAAGAAATATTTTTAGATTCACTTAAGGAGAATTTACCTTCTAGAGAAATAGAAAATATATTTTTTGAGTTGCTTTTTTTTAAAATGAACTGGGAAAGAGTAGACTATTTATTAAATAAAAATCAAAAGCTTAGCCCAAAGGAAGTTTCTTTTTTTAATAATTGTTTAGAAAAAATAAACAAAAATATACCTGTTCAATATATAACTGGACAAGCATATTTTTGCAATTTATTAATTAAAGTTAATCCTAATGTATTGATTCCCAGACCAGAAACCGAGGAGCTTGTTCATTTAATTTTAAATAACCATAACCAAGATTCTTTAAAAGAAATATTAGATATTGGAACTGGCTCGGGATGTATAATTATAGCTTTAAAAAAAACACTTCCTAATACCAACTGTACTGCGATAGATATTTCAAAAGAAGCTATTAGAACTGCTAAAGCCAATGCTGTACTAAACAAAGTAGAAGTAGATTTTATAACTAAAGATATATTGGATTATAAAAATGAAGAAAAATCTTGGGATATAATAGTAAGTAACCCACCTTATATTCCTATTTCAAATAAAAAACATATGCATCCCAATGTTGTTCAAAACGAGCCATCACAAGCACTTTTTGTAGAAAATGAAGAACCACTCAAATACTATCAAATAATTTCAGATTTCGCAAAAAATCATTTGAAAAAAAATGGTAAAATTTACTTTGAAATTCATGAGGATTTTGCCAACGATGTTGTAAATTTATTATCTACTAAAAAACATTTCAAAACCACTGTTCATAAAGACTTTCAAGGCAAAAATAGGTTTGTTGTAGCAACTAAAAATGAGTAAAAAAGATATTGATAGAATTGTAGAGTTAAGAGAATTAATCCATTCTTACAATACACAGTACTATATTCATAGTATTTCTTTAGTCTCTGATTATGAATTTGATCAGCTTTTAAAAGAGCTGGAGGAATTGGAAATTAAATATCCAGAACTATACGATGCCAATTCACCAACTAAAAGAGTAGGTGGTGACATTACTAAGTCATTTGAAACAGTTCTACATAAGTACCCAATGCTTTCACTTTCCAATAGTTATTCCAAAGATGATATTGCAGATTTTGACCAAAGAGTTAAAAAGATAATTGATGTTCCACTAACTTATATTTGCGAACTAAAGTACGATGGAGTTGCAATTAGTATAATATATAAAAATGGCAATCTTGTAAAAGCTATTACAAGAGGAGATGGAACTCAAGGCGAAGATGTAACCAACAATGTAAGAACCATTTCTTCTATTCCACTAGTCCTTAATGGAGATTATCCAGAAAACTTAGAAGTAAGAGGAGAAATAATGTATTCTAAATCAGTGTTTAAGGAGCTAAATCAAAATAGAGAAAAACAAGGACTTGCCCTTTTTTCAAATCCTAGAAATTCGGCTTCAGGCACACTTAAACTGCAAGATTCTTCCATTGTTGCAAAAAGAAAATTAGATTGTTTTATCTATGCTGTATACTTAGACAACCATAAGTTAAACAGTCTCTTTCTACAATACAATTATTTAGCTCAGTTTGGCTTTAAAATACCGTCTGTTGAAGACAAGTATGTAGAGCAAGTAAACGATGTTAGTGGAATAATGAATTTTATTAATTACTGGGAAGAAAGAAAAGAAGATCTTCCCTTTGAAATTGACGGAATTGTTATAAAAGTTAATGAAATAGATATTCAAAAAGAAATTGGAAATACTTCCAAATCTCCAAGATGGGCAATTGCCTACAAATACAAAGCAGTCCAAGTTTCTACTGTTTTGGAAGATATAGTCTACCAAGTAGGTAGAACAGGAGCAATTACGCCAGTTGCTAATTTAAAAGCTGTGGAAATTAGTGGAACTATTGTCAAAAGAGCAAGCGTCCATAATGCAGATCAAATAGAAAAGCTAGACCTAAGAATTAACGATATTGTATTTGTAGAAAAAGGAGGAGAAATAATTCCTAAAATCACAGGAGTTGATCATTCGAAAAGAAATGCCAATAGTAGTAAATTTGTATTTTCTTCGAAATGTCCAGAATGTTCATCTGAACTTGTCAGAGATGAAGGAGAAGCCCATCACTATTGTTTGAATTCCAATCTTTGTCCTCCACAAATTAAAGGAAAGATAATTCACTTCATAGGAAGGAAACAGTTGAATATAGATGGAATTGGACAAGAAACCATAGAGCAATTGTATAATGAAAAGCTAATTGAAAATGTTGCAGATCTTTTTGCTCTTAAAAAACAAGACTTGCTCCCTTTGGAAAGAATGGCTGAAAAATCTGCTGAAAATATTATTAACGGAATTCAACAAAGTAAGTCTGCACCTTTTCATAAAGTACTTTTTGGTCTTGGAATAAGATATGTTGGAGAAACGGTTGCTAAGAAATTAACCTCTTATTTTAAGGATATCAACCAATTGCGTTCGTCAAATTTTGAAGAACTATGTAGTATAGAAGAAGTTGGGGACAAAATAGCAGAATCTATTGTGCAATATTTTTCTGTCGATTATAACAATAAAATAATTGATTTACTTCTTGAAAATGGACTCAATATGACTTCTGATATTTCTGAAAATATTTTAAAATCTACCATTTTAGAAAATAAGAAAATTGTTATTTCAGGTACTTTTAAAAATATCTCTAGAGATGAATTGAAAAAAGCTATAGAAATCAACGGAGGAAAAAATTCTAGCTCTGTAAGTAAAAGTACAGATATATTAATAGCTGGAGAAAATATGGGGCCATCCAAACTTGAAAAAGCTGAAAAGTTTAAGGTCTCTATTATGAATGAAAATGAGTTTCTTAAATTAATTAGCGAAGAAAATTCAAATGAAGATTCAAAACAATACCAACAAGGAGAGCTTTTTTAAAGGCTTTTTGTAAGTTTATGGTTGATGAAGTTTACATTTTTAAAAATCAAATTTCTTTTAGGAGAAAAGTTTCTGCAAAGATTACTTAAAAAAGAAAATTTTAGACAGGTAAGCTCTTGTAATATTCAGGACGCTCAATCAATGGGCATGATTTGCGTAATTAAAAACGAGTCTGACTACCAATCCGTTGTCAAAATAATAAAAATGATAAAGGATGAATTTAAAATTCCTAATATTAAAATTCTTGCTTATTACCCATTAAAAGACGAACCTCAATTTTTAAAAAGTAGGTTGGGACTAGATTTTTTTACAATTTATGACCTTAATTACCACGCTTTTCCTAAAAAGAATGGAGTTAAAAATTTTATTTCAGAAAGATTTGATATTCTTCTAGACCTAACAGAAATCAAGAATATTCCACTTAGATTTATATTACATATGTCCAATTCTCCATTTAAAGTTGGTAGTTTTTCAGAGGAAAATAAACCTTTTTACGATTTAATGATTGAAACAGATCCAAAGGATTACCTTCAATATGTAAAGCACGTAATCAATTATTTGAAAATTTTCAATAAAAAGTAATTATAGTGTCCAAATCTTCGGTATTTCTAATTGGAATGATGGGTGCAGGAAAATCTACAGTGGGTAGACATCTTGCTAAAGCACTTAATTACAAATTTTTTGATACAGACCAGTTAATAGAAAAGCAAGAAAACAGAACTATTGAAGCTATTTTTAAGGAAAGTGGAGAAAGTTATTTTCGAAATATCGAAAGGGATATGATTAATCAATTTAAGAATAAAAAATGTGTTTATTCTACCGGAGGAGGTCTTCCTATTTACAATAAAAACATTCATAAATTGAAAGATATTGGTCAAGTGATTTATTTAAAAACATCCATAGGTGAGTTGTTAAATAATAGAATTAATAATAATTCTTCAAGACCAATGTTTCAAGATGCTATTTCTTTTGAAAATTTACTCAAACAACGAGAACCAATTTATTGTGAAGCTGATTTTGTTGTAACCACAGACTCTAAAACTCCTGAAGAAATTGCTAGTGAAATAAATTTACTTATTGCGTAATTCCCTCTAGTTTGAATAGAAATGCATAGTCTAAAGCTATTTCCTTTAGATACTCAAATCTTCCGCTAGAGCCACCATGTCCTGCCTTCATATTAGTTTTTAAAATAAGAAGGTTATCATCGGTTTTTAATTCCCTTAATTTTGCTACCCATTTTGCAGGCTCCCAATACTGTACTTGAGAATCGTGTAACCCTGTTGTAACTAATAGATTGGGATAATTCATTTTCTGAATATTATCATAAGGTGAATAACTCAACATATAATTATAATATTCTAGTTCGTTTGGATTTCCCCATTCGTCGTACTCTCCAGTAGTTAAAGGAATAGACTCGTCTAACATAGTTGTTACCACGTCTACAAATGGAACATGTGCAATTGCCCCATTAAATAAAGTTGGTGCCATATTGATAACCGCTCCCATCAATAATCCTCCAGCACTTCCACCTGCTGCATACAAGTTTTTAGAACTACAAAAACTATTTTCTATCAAATGCTTTCCACAATCAATAAAGTCATAAAAAGTATTTTTCTTTTTTAATAGCTTTCCATTTTCGTACCACTTTCTTCCCATGTCTTCTCCACCTCTAATATGGGCAATAACAAAAATAAATCCTCGATCAAGCAAGGTTAATCTATTGGTGCTGAATGTAGGATCTATACTATATCCATAGGATCCGTAAGCATATAAAAGTGTCGGGTTTTGACCATCTTTCTTTATTCCTTTTTTATAAACCATGGACATTGGAATCTTAGTTCCATCTCTTCCCTCTGCCCAAACCCTTTCAGAAGCATATTCATTTTTGTCATATCCTCCTACGACCTCTTTTTCTTTTAATATTTTACTTTTTTTAGTTTCCATATTGTATTCAAACATAGTTCCAGGATTTACCATGGAATTGTAAGAATATCTTAAAACAGAAGTATTCATTACTAAATTTGAATTTGTTCCAACATCATAAGTAGGTTCGTTAAATGGAATATAGTGCATAGAATCGTTTTTAAAATTCATTACACATAATTGTAGTAGACCTTCTTTTCTTTCTGAAACCACTAAGAATTGCTCAAACACATCCAATCCTTCAATTAAAACATCTTCTCTGCCAGAAATAAATTCTTTCCAATTTTCTTTTCCAGTACTATCTTTACTGCATGTCTCTACACTAAAATTATGGTGATTTTTATTTGTTAGTATATAAAATTTATCTTGATGGTGGTAAATATTATACTCTAATCCTCTTTCTCTTTTTTGAAAAATTTCAGGTTTTTTTAGCGGATCATTTGCAGGTATAAGCCTATATTCATCACTCAATGTGCTAGAAGAATTTATAACGATATATTCCATAGATTTAGACTTGTAGGCATAACAAGAAAATGTTTCGTCTTCTTCTTCAAATATTAGAATGTCTTCTGATTGATCAGTTCCTAATTTATGGGCATATATTTGAAATGATCTAAGTGTGGTAGGGTCTTTTTTACCGTAGAAAATGGTTTGATTATCATTGGCAAATACAATAGAACCAGTAGTGTTTTCTAACGTTTCAGGATATAATTTATCCGAAATTAAATCCTTAATTTTTATTTGGTAAATTCTTCTCGAAAGTGTGTCTAAACTATAAGCCATTATATTATTGTTATTGGAAACATCATAATCTCCAATATTGAAAAATTCATAGTCTTCTGACATTTTCTGGCCATCCAAAATAATTTCTTCTATTTCAGAATTTTCTTTTCTTCTTAAATATAGCGGATGCTCGTAACCTTTTTCATATCTGCTCCAGTAGTAATAACCGTTGAATAAATAAGGAACACTTTGGTCTTCTTCTTTAATTCTTGATTTTAATTCGTTAAAAAGAGTCTTTTGAAAATCTTCAGTATTCTTCATCTGAGAATTTGTATAATCATTCTCTTGGTTTAAATAATCTATTACATCTGGATTCTCTCGATTGTTTAGCCAATAATAATCGTCTGTTCTTTCTTGGTTATGAATGGACATAACTTTAGGCTCTTTCTTGCAAATAGGTGAGTTGTTTTTCATTTTCATTTTTGATTCACAGTTGGCAAAAGTAATTAAAACAATGAAGTAGTATATTCTCATAATTAATTAGTATAAAGTAATTGAAATAATAGCTAAACCAAGTAGTAGTTTATAAATACTATTAATTTTTTCGTATTGGCTTTTATTTTTAGCAAAATGAAGTAAATAAATACTTACAGAGATAATGAAAAAAGCAACAATGAAATAGTAGGAAAAAGGTTTGTAAATGATAATTGGAAGAAGAGTTAATATAGCAACCATAGAACTAATCATTAGAAAAAATATGATGTATTTACAATTTTTAATTCCGAAATAAATAGGAATACTTTTTTCTCCAACAATTAAATCGCCCTTTAAAGAAATCATTTTTTTTACGATTTCTCTGGTTAAATCAATAGTGAATATATAAGTGCTAAAAATTGCAAGTGTAAGATCAAATTTATTATTTAGAATACCTAGTCCTAAAAACAAACTTATAAGCAATAAGGAGGCGCTTATTTCACCAAGTAAGACTTTTTTTCTCAGTTTATGAGAGTATATCCATAATACAGAAATTAATATAGCCGAGAAGAGTAAAATCTTATTAGAAATTAAATATGCAATTAATAGACCAAAAACATTACACAACATGTAAATATTGAGGCAACTTCTTTTACTAACCAGTCTGTCAAAGTAAGTTTTTTCCGGTTGGTTAATCATATCTTTTTCAAAATCGTAAAAGGCATTGATTAAGTAACCACCAATGACAATTAAGTCAATTGAAAGCACATATAAATGCAGATTTATTCCACTGGATGAAAATAAGAAACGAATAGAATTTTCAAATATGAATATTTGAATTGCGTATAAGCTTATTGAAATCAAAAATATATTATACCACCTTGCAATGGAGATAATTGCCAATATTTTAACGAAAGTTGAGTTGGAGTTTTTAACGGTTTTATTACTAGAATCTGTGGATAACATCAAGTTGGTAGCTACTAAGTTTAGCTTGTGCCTCTTGAAAGTCCTTAGTGAACCCTAAAATGTATCCACCACCTCCAGAGCCACAAAGTTTTAGATAATAAGAATTAGTGTCGATTCCTTCTTTCCATAAATCCCTGTAGAGTTTAGGAATCATAGGTTGAAAATTTTCATATAAAACCTTTGAAAGAGATTTTACATTTTTAAGCAGTGATTTTCCTTCACTTTTCAAGAAAGCATCAATACTGGCATCGTTGTATTTTTTAAATTTGTTTTTAAGCATTTTTCTAAATCCTTCTTCTTTACATCTTTCTAAAAAATGCTGTACTAGTGGCTGTGTATTTCCAACTTCACCCGTATTTAATAAAAACACAGCACCCTTTCCGTTATTTGAATCGGGAATTCCAACTGTTCCTAAATCTGTTTTTGATTTGATTAAGATAGGAAGATTTAAATAACAAATTAGAGGATCTAACCCAGAGCTAGTGCCGTGGTAAAAGCTTTCTAGTTTGCTAAATATGGATTTTAGTTTTATTATGGATTCATTATGGATATCTTTAGCTGAATCAATTTTATTTTTATTACAATATCTATCATAAGTAGCAGCAACAATAGCTCCAGAGCTTCCTATACCAAATCCCTGAGGAATAGAAGAATCGAAATAAATATTGTTTTTTAAGTCTTTTTCAAATGCTTTTAGATCTAAAGAACAAGGCAGAGAGTTAGAAGCTTTAAGCTCTACTAAATTTTGATAAAAGCTATATAGTTGTCGATTAGATTTTCTAGATTTAGGATTGCTTTCTTTAGAAATTAAAAACTTTCCATTGTAATCAGAATAGGGGATAGATAGACCCATTGAATCTTCTATTATTCCATACTCTCCAAATAGGAGAATTTTCCCGTAGTACAAAGAATCTTTAAGCATAGCTTGCGCTTATTATATTTGCCCCACTACCAACTTCATCGCGAATATACTGCTGATTTTGACAAAAAACAATTAATTCGTTATCTATAAAATCAAGAACTTGTTGTTTATAAGCCAATGGATAAAGCAGATGAACATTAGCTCCAGCATCTAAAGTGAAACTTAATGGGATTTTAGAGTCACTTCTGAAAGACCATATTTTTTCAATAACCGAAAGTGTTCCTTGCTTCATTAGTATGAAATATGGGTTTGAAGTCATCATCATTGCATGAAGAGTGAGGGCTTCGCTTTCAGAAATAGAAATAAACTTGTCTAAATCTCCATTATTTAGAACATTGATCATACTTTCTAGATTACTATTAGCCTGTGAAAATCTTTGCTTTGAAAAAGGATGGTTGTGCATTAATTCATGACCTACAGTAGAGCTCACTTTTTTAGTTCCCTTATCAATTAATAAAATGGTATCCTGGTAATTTTTAAAATTTTCATGTAAATCGTGGTAAGCAATAGCATATTGATCACTAGTCGATGGAATATTTTTGTTTTGACCCCAAATAGCAGCCGGGCCATACAACGATCTACTCGCACTTCCAGAACCTAACCTACTTAAGAAAGATGCTTTTAAATATTTATTTTCATTAGAAATTCCAGTTATTTTTTGCTCCAATTCTACTATAGCGAGAGCAAGAGCACTAAAGCCAGATGCAGAAGAAGCAATTCCACTACTATGAGGAAAGGTATTTTCAGTATCTATCTCTATTTGGTATAAAAATAGGTAGGGACACCACTCTTTAATTCTTTCTAAAAAAGATTCTATTTTAGGGACAAAAGAAGGTTTTTCTATTCCCTTAACAGTGAAATTAAAGGTGAAGTTTTTAGATTTTATAAAAGAAATAGTGGTTTTAGTAAAACAGTTGGTTAATGTAAAACTAATAGAAGGGTTGGTTGGGATTTGAATTGGTTTCTTCCCCCAGTATTTTACAAGAGCAATATTGGATGGACTTTTTGCAGCAATTTCACCTGATTCCGGGAGTGAATGCATGGGCTGGTATAAAAATTGATCTAACATCAAGAAACAGTTTTAAATGTGGATTCTTTAATTATTTCAGAAAAAGATAATATAGTATCAAATCCTTTGTCCAAAAAGTAATTCTTATTTTTCCTTGTAGCAAGTACAAAGTCTCCACCCCAGGCTCCTAATGATTTGACAGATCCTTCATAGTCTGAAAAATATTTACTTTTTACAGTTTCACTTTGAATATATTGACCAGTAATTGCTTCATGTTCATCTAACAAATGCTCAAATTCTTCAATAGTTTTGGAATAAATGATTTCTTTTGTAATACTTGATATTCTGCTAATCAAATCAGGGTCTTTTTTTAATTCTTTAAATCTTTTTACTTCTAAATTGCTTTTTTGTTTCTTTTTTAAGAATATAAATAGTATTTCATCTTTAAAAACAGGAGACCAGTCCATCTTTTTCACTTGGGGAATATTTTCTATAACTTGGTAAGTTAAAGCACTATTACTTCCAGCACAAGCAATATCATATCCACTGCCGTTGGTTGTAGAAAAATGTAAGTCATATGGATTAATTTCATACAAGCTAGCCAAGTTGTTTAAAAGAGTAGAGCTTGACCCCAGTCCCCAATTGTTTGGAAACTCTAATTTGCATTCTATTTTCCCCTCTAAACTTTTATTTGTAAGTGAGTTTTTATTGCAGAATTCTAGGATTTTTTTAACCCATTTGACGGTATTATAATTGCTAGTTTCCAATACTTTAAGTGTTTTAGCTTCAAAATAAGCTGTAAACCAAATTATATCGTTCATATCTTTACTAATCCATTCTAAAGTTCCATTAGAGTCTTCTGTAAAGTTTAAATACTGTCCAAACTTGCAAGGGAGAGCGAGGGATAAAGCGCCATCAAGAACAAGATATTCCCCTGATATTAAAAGTTTGCCGTTGGAGTGGAAATATTTCAATGCAAAATAATTTTTAGTTGGAGATATTTCTTAATTCTTTAAAATAGTTAACCACAGCACTATGTTCTACCACCTTGTCTTTGAAATATTCTTTGGTTTTTTCTACTTCATTTTTGTCTGCACCGAGTTGATTCAAAATATTTAATAAATGCATTTTCATATGTCCTTTTTGAATTCCTGTAGTTACCAATGATCTTATTGCACCAAAATTTTGAGCAAGTCCAACAGCTGCAATAATTTCCATCAAATTTTTTGAATTGGGATTACCTAATAATTTGTAAGAAAATCGGACCATTGGATGAAGTGTGGTTAATCCTCCTACAGTACCAACAGAAATAGGAAGATCTATCCAAAAGCGAAATCTTCCGTCTTTAATTTCAACATTACTTAAGCTTCTGTACTGTCCAGACTTAGAGGCATAAGTATGACCACAAGCTTCAACAGCTCTAAAATCATTGCCAGTTGCTATAACCACAGCATCAATACCATTAAATATTCCCTTGTTATGGGTAGTTGCTCTGTATGGTTCAATATTGGCAACATGAATAGCTTGTTCAAATTTCTTAGCAAATTCTTCATTGTTTATATTGGGATCATTTGATAATTCCTCAATACCACAATTAACTTCACATCTTACAATGCATTCAGGAGTGTAATTACTTAGAATACACATTATGATAACTATTTTCTTATCATTTTCACTTAAATTACTGCTCTCAATTTCTCTTTTTAGAATCTTTGAGAATTTTTCTAGTAAACTATTAATAAAGTTAGCACCCATTGCATCACAAGTTTCAAATTTTGCTTGCAATTGATAATAATTTGGTTCTAAATCCGCTCTATTAATCAACTCAATCTCTAAAATTCCACCACCTCTTTCATTCATGTTTTTAGTAATCTGCTTGGTCTCATCAAAGAACTTTTGTTTAATTGAGTCGATAAAGTTTTTTAAAACTTCGTAATCTCCATACCATGCGAAATGAACATGACCTATTTTGGTGGTAGAAACTACCGTAGATTTAAAACCTCCTCTTTCCATCCAAAAAGATGCATTTTTTGAAGCTGCTGCAACCACAGAACTTTCTTCAATTGCCATTGGAACACAATAAACTTTATTATTGATTAAAAAGTTAGGAGCGATTCCAAAGGGAATATAAAAGTTGGTAATAGTGTTTTCAATAAATTCGTCGTGAATTTTTTGAACTTTTGGATCTTCATGCCAATAGCTTTTAAGAAGATTTACATATTCTTTTTCATCATTTAAGTATTCTTTAGTTATCCATTCAATTTTTGCTTCTTTAGATAATTTCGAAAACCCTTTGATGATTTTATTATTCTGCATGCTGTATTTGTTTTCCAAGTGCAAATTAAAGATTTATTAATCATATTGTTTAATAAAGACAGATATAAATTAAACAAATGAAAAAAATTAGGATTTGATTTTGAATTACAGCCAAATTATGATGGTATTTCAATTAAATTATTGTTTTTTTAGGTAAAATAAATTAAGATGAGTAAAAAAGTAAATATTGGTGCATTTTCCACCCTAATCTCCATTTTTTTCTTTTGGGGTTTCGTAGCAGCTAGTAACGATATATTAATTCCTGTATTTAAAAAAGCTTTGAGTTTAAGTCAACTTGAATCTCAATTAATATCCTTAGCATTTTATATTGCCTATACCGTCGGATCCCTTATGTATTTTGGAATTTCCTCCTTCTTAAAAAAAGATATACTAAACGTAATTGGCTACAGGAATGGATTGTCTCTTGGACTGATAATTTCAGCATTAGGAACGATTCTATTTATTCCTGCGTCCAATAATGAATCATTTCCACTTCTAATTTCTGGACTTTTTATTGTTGGGTTGGGTTTTTCTTTGCAACAAATAGCCGCCAATCCTTTAGCGATTCAAATGGGTGATCCATCTAAAGGAAATATGCGTCTAAGTTTAGCTGGAGGAATTAATAATGTAGGAACAACAATAGGCCCTGTTATTGTATCTTTTGCTATTTTCGGTAGTCTTTCTTCTGGGGAAACGGAATTGAACTTACAAGCTGTTCAAACTCCCTATCTTTTTCTTGGTGCCGCATTTGTAATAGCCGCTGTCTTTTTTAAATTCTCCTCTGTTCCAGACAGACTTAATGACGATGATGACAACAGTTCTTCCAATGGAAATATTCTAGAAACATTAAAGTACCCTCAAGTTATTTTAGGGATGATAGCTATTTTTCTTTATGTAGGTGTTGAAGTTTCTACTGCAAGTAACCTACCTGAGTTCATGAAACAAGAATTAGGAACTGCCGAAAGTGGTGTAGCTCCTTTTGTCTCTCTTTTTTGGGCAAGTTTAATGATTGGAAGATGGACTTCTGCCGCGGGAGCTTTTAATATTTCAAATAAACTAAAATCTTTATTGGGTTTTGTACTGCCTTTTGTTGCATTCGGAATTTTTCTTTTTGTTAACTGGATAGCTGGAAATGAGATGCAACAATTCTTCCCATATATTGGTCTGGTAATTTCATTAATAATTGCAGATAAATTAAGTAAAGGAAATCCTGTAAATCAGATTATGATTTATTCTGCCGTAGGAATTTTAGCTACAATAGTTGGTATTTTTGCCAATGGAATTATAAGTGTATTTGCTTTTATCTCGGTAGGTTTATTTTGCAGTACATTATGGCCTTGCATCTTTACCCTTGGGATAGCTGGTTTGAAAGAAAAAACAAATACAGCTTCGAGTTTGTTAATTATGATGATTATGGGTGGAGGATTTATTTCTACACTACAAGGTGCGCTTGCCAATAATAATTTATTAGGAATTCAGCACTCTTATTGGGTTGGTGTAGCTTGTTTTGCCTATTTATTTTTCTTTGCTTGGACAGTCAATAAAAAATTAAAAAAGCAGGGCGTGAATTTAACATCCAATGCTCAAGATTTGAGCCATTAGTCCAACATCAAAATACCAATTATTTAGTAAAATGAAATATTTTAAAGTATTAGTTTTCAGTTATGTTTTTATAAGTTGTACCAACAATATTTCAGAGAATGCCAAATACGTTAACCCATTTATAGGAACTGGTGCTCATGGCCATACTTTTCCAGGTGCAACATCTCCTTTTGGAATGGTTCAATTAAGTCCGGACACCAGAATTGAAGGTTGGGACGGTTGTTCAGGATACCATTATTCAGATTCTGTAATTTTTGGATTTAGTCATACCCATTTAAGTGGAACAGGAATTGGAGACTATTGTGATTTGTTACTGATGCCTACAATGGGTGAAAAGTGCTTTAACAACGGCTATAAAAATAGTAATGAGAAAAATTATTCATCTAAATTTTCTAAAGAAAAAGAAACTGCGTCTTCAGGATATTACCAAGTTCACTTAAATAAATACGGGATTGATTGTAAATTAACAACTACAAAAAGAGTTGGGATTCACAAATATTCATTTTCCGATACTACAAAAAACCCAGCTATTGTTTTGGATTTGGAACATAGAGATATTTTATTGGATTGGGATATTGAAGTTCTTAATTCTAGTGAAATATCTGGAAAAAGAATTTCAAAATCCTGGGCAGACGAGCAACATTTTTATTTCCATATGGTGTTCTCAGAGAAATTTGATACTACCTATAATAAAGAGAACCCAACAAAATTATTTTTGAGCTTTAATGATTCACCTAACAATCAAATTATGGTTAAAGTAGGAGTATCTGTAGTAAGTTCCCAAAATGCAAAAGAAAATCTATTGTCTGAAGCAAATCATTGGGATTTTGACAAATATTTATCAAGTTCTAAAAACCAGTGGAATAAAGCACTTTCAAAAATTGACATATCTTCTAATAACGATTCTTTAAAAGAAATATTTTATACTGCTCTTTACCATACAATGATTGCTCCCAATCTTGTAAGCGATGTTAATGGAGATTATAGAGCAACCGATATGCAAGTCCATAACGATAGTCTTGCAAACTACACAGTATTTTCTTTGTGGGATACATTTAGATCTACTCATCCGCTTTATAATCTTATTGAAAGAAAAAAAACTGCATTATTTCTCAATACATTTTTAAATCAATACCAGTTTGGTGGACAATTACCAATCTGGGAATTATGTGCCAATTATACTGGATGTATGATAGGTTACCATGTGGTTTCTGTCATTTTAGATGCGTATGTAAAATCTATAGATTTTGACAATTATCCAAAACTATATTTAGCCATGAAAGAAATATCCAATAGAGAAAAATTGGGAATACCTGAATATAAAAACAAAGGGTATATTTCTTCATTCCAAGAGCCGGAATCAGTTTCTAAAACTTTAGAATACGCTTACAACGACTGGTGTATCTATAAAATGGCGCAAATCTTCAACGATACATCTACCATTGATTCTTATGTTGAAAGAGCGCAATCCTACAAAAATATTTTCAATTTAAATTCGGGATTGATGCAGCCAAAAACAAATGGAAATTGGAAATCTGGATTTATTGCTTCTGAAGTAAACTATAATTATACCGAAGCCAATTCCTGGCAGTATAGTTTTTTTGTTCCTCACGACGTAGAAGGATTAATTAATATTCACAAGGGAAAAGAACGTTTTGAAAATAAACTAGATGAATTATTTACGGTCAATTCTACTTTAGCAGGCAGGCAACAAGCCGATATTACAGGGTTAATTGGGCAGTATGCTCACGGAAACGAACCAAGTCACCACATGGCTTATCTATATAACATGATTGGAAATTCGTCCAAATCACAGAAGATGGTCAACAAAATTTTGAACGAAATGTATTCTGCTCAACCAAGTGGAATTGTTGGAAACGAAGATTGTGGACAAATGTCTGCATGGTATGTACTGAGTTCCATTGGAATATTTGATCTAAATCCTGGAGATCCATATTATATAATAAATACCCCGTTATTTGATGAAGTAACTATTAACTTAGAAAATGGAAATAAGTTTAAAATCATCTGTAATGGCGAGGGAAATTCATCTGATATTTATATAAAATCTGTACTTCTAAATGGTGAGAACTTGGAACGGAATTATCTTCATATTGATGAGATTTTAAATGGAGGTGTTCTTAAGATAGAAAAGTCTAGTCTTCCAAACGATGAATGGAGTTCTGAGAGTTTTTACAAAACTTCAATTGACACTGCAAATAATATTTTAACAATTCCAAGAATTATTTCTCCTTCTTATACTTTTAAAGATTCTATCGAAATCAAAATTGAGAAAAAAAATGTAGAAGATATTTTTTATAAGAAATCCAATCAAACCAATTATACTTTATATACTTCTCCTTTTTATTTATACAATACAGATACTATTTATTGTTATTCAAGTTTTAGAAATAAGAAAAGTAAAATAGAGTCTGCTTGTTTTCTAAAATTTAATAAAAAAAGATCTATAAGTCTTGAAACAAGTTTTAGTAACCAGTACGATGCTGGTGGTAAAGATGCTTTGGTGGACGGTCTAAGAGGCCCAAATAATTATCTTACTGGAAGATGGCAAGGGTTTTATGGAGAGGATTTTGAATCTATAGTAGACTTAGGTTCTAAAGAGCCAGTTACTTATTTAAACATTGGAGCTATTCAAGATGTTCGCTCATGGATTTGGCTCCCTAAAAAAGTAGAGTTTCTTGCTTCCCAAGATGGAAAAATATTTAAATCTATTGGGACTTTAATGCACTCTGTTTCTGATAATTCCTCTGAATCTATTATAAAGCAGTTTGAATTAAAATTAAAAACACCCGTAGAGGCTAGATATATAAAAGTTAGAGCAGAAAACTATGGAAAATGTCCTGAATGGCATCTTGGAAGTGGTGGAACTAGTTGGTTGTTTTTTGACGAAATAACTATTTTATAATGCTAGTTTTTCTAAGATAGAACTTATTTTATTTTTATCAATTTTCTTGTTTTTATCAATACTAAAATGAATGCCGCCTAATCCAATATCTAAAAACTTTGTACAGTTTTTTTCAGAAATACCTCCTCCTGCTAATATTTTTATCTTTTTATTTTTTATTGAGGTTAGTCTTCTTAAATTACTAAGACCTAATTCTGCATTTTTTTCTCCGCCTGAAGTAAGGACCCAGTCAAATCCTATTTCAGATAATTCTATCAAACTTTTTTCAATATTCTGACATTGGTCAAATGCTTTATGAAAAGTGCATTTGAGATTTAAATCTTTTGCAATATTTATTAATTCCTCATTTTTTTTAAAATCAATTTTGTGTTCATTTAAAACTCCAAAAACTACTCCATGAGCTCCATTTTTATTTGCTATTTCAATAGATTTTTTCATTTTTTTGATTTCTATTTGATTGTATTGAAAACCATTGTTATGTGGCCTAATCATTACATATCTTAACCCATTATATAAACCATGGGCAATAGACTGAAGTTCTTGAGATGGAGTAAGGCCTTCTAAATGCAAATCTTTACAAATTTCAACCCTGTCTAGACTAAATTTTTGAGCGGCCTTTAAGCCATCAATTGTAGATATACAAGCTTCTAAAATCATTCTACAATAATTTCATCAATAAACAGCCAACTTTCAGCACCAGCAGCTTCGTGCCAAGAAGGAAGTTTTCCATAGTTTTTGGCAAATATTTTTAAGTATTTAGCATCTGTTTCTAAACTATCAAAGGATATACTACTTATAAATTTGCCTCTTTTTCTTATTTCACCAATAGAGTCTACAGATTTAATAATTTCCCAATTAAGAGAGTCCTTAGAACTCATTATAGAAATGTAGCTAGGAACAACAATCCAAGAGTTAATATATTGGTAAAAATTCATAGAGACTTTATTAATGCTGGTAAGTGAGTCCAGAGAAAGAATCACATCTAGGTTTTTTCCTGAAAACCCTTGCCATTGACCATCTTTAAAGTCTAAACTCCCCAATCTTCCATTAATAAGAGAAGATAATCCTTCTGCTTGATAGCTTAAACTATACATATATTGGTAATCTATATTTGAATTTAATCCTAAATGGACAGCAAATTTTTCTACTTTTTGATCTCCATACTTTTTACCATTTTTGTATGCCTGAAGGGTTAATTTACCAGACTTAGGTATTTCTATTTCCCCATTTTTCTTAATTGGTTTGGCTTCTTCATTATTCCATTGGTAGGTGAACTCTAAATTTTTAATTTTTGAATTTACAACAGCTTTAATTTTTCTATTATTTATTTTTGAAGACAACCTAACTGGGCTGGATTCAATTCCATAATCCACATCAAGCCGACTTAAAACAGGGTAGTGATCTTCAACTCTATTTTGAAAATTCTCAAATTTATCTTTTCTATACGTCCACAAAACCTCACTCATTGCTAATAATCTAGGAAAGGTTTTTCTATCTAACTCTTTTTCACTAGGTATTCTTTCAGACCATAGATTGCATTCTCCTCCAATAATTAGTTCACTTTCCAAAGAGTCTATTTCAGATGGAATAGGGTTGAAAGTATAAACTTTTTCTAAGTCAATACTATTAATATCATAGTCAAAATAGCAATGAGAGGTTGGAGACATAATGGTTTTCTTCCCTTCTTTTACTGCTTGGATACCGCCAGAAAATCCTCTCCAGGATTGGATAGTTACATCACTATTAATTTTACTTTCAATTATTTCGTCCCAACCAATAATACTTTTATTCTTTTTTTCTAAATCTTTGGCAATTCTTTCTATAAAATAACTTTGTAGCTCGTGTTCATCTTTAAGATTTTCTTGGGCCATTCTTTTCTGACATTTTTCACAATTTTCCCATCTAAATTTTGGAGCTTCATCTCCTCCTATATGAATTCTGTTACTAGGAAATAGCTCAGTTATTTCTTGAAAAATATCTTCGAGAAATATAAAAACTGAATCGTTGCCAGCACAATAAATATCTTTAAAAACTCCCCAAGAATTAGCCACTTGGATTTGTTTAGATTCACAAGACAAGAATGGATAGGAAGCTATTGCAGCTTGAGAATGTCCAGGAAGTTCTATTTCTGGAATTACTTCTATATATCTTTCTTTGGCGTATTTTACAATTTCTCTAATTTCTTTTTTGGTGTAAAATCCGCCATATTTTCCAGTTGAATCTTCTCTCCAAGATCCAACAGTATTTAATTTTGGATATTTATCAATTTCTATTCTCCAACCTTGGTCTTCTGTTAAGTGCCAATGTAGAACATTCATTTTATAGATAGCTAATAAGTCTATGTATTTTTTTATTGTTTTAAGCGGGAAGAAATGCCTACAACAGTCCATAAGAAATCCTCTGTGCTCAAACGAGTTTTGGTCTTTTATTTCTAGACAGGGCAGTCTAATAGAATTTGAAATACTATCGTAATTCAAGACAATTAACTGAAACAGAGTCTGTAAACCATAAAAAACTCCTTTTTTCCCACCTTTAACTACTATAAATTCTTGTCCAATTGACAATTCATAAAAGGAAGCATCTTCATCAATAGTTTCATCAATTTTAATTTCAAAATTCTTAGAACTTGTTGATTTTGAGAAAATTGTCTTTTTAGGGAAGTAGTTCTTAAGTTGCTTTTTAAACAATTCAAATTCTCTAATCTTAAAATCATCTTTAGTGTTTAAAAACTTTGCTTCAAAGAATTCCTCTTTCTTCTCCAGAAGAGTAGGCATCGGAATAACAGATGATTTGGGATTAAATGAATTTTTATTAGAGGATGGTTGGCAACCTAGTAAAAATAAAATAGAAGCAATTAAATACCATTTATTCTTCCCATTCAAGATCGTATTTGCTGTCAATAAGTTTAGATTCTTGCACATCTTGATAGGCATAATTAAAACCTGAATATAAGCTATATGATCCAATTTCTCCCTTTTTATTCATTGCAATAAACCCAACTTGTAAGTCTTTTAAATCTTTATTTGATTTTTTGATTCTTTCAATAGCAATTCTGCAAGCTTCTTGTGGACTTGATCCATTTCTCATTAATTCTACAATAGCATGACTTCCACAAATTTTAATTATTGCTTCTCCGAGCCCAGTTGCACATGCTGCACCTACTTCATTATCAGAATAAACACCAGCGCCAATAATTGGGGAATCACCAACTCTCCCTGCTAATTTATACGCCCATCCACTAGTAGTACATCCAGTAGATAAATTTCCTTTTCCATCCAAAGCTATCATAGCGATAGTATCGTGATTTTCATGATTAATTGCAGGAAGAACATTTTTATTTTCTTGCTTCCATTCTTCCCACTTTAGTTTAGAGCTTTCTGTAAGTAATTCTTTGTGTTTAAATTTTTTCTGTATTGCAAAATCATAGGCACCTTTACCACTAAGCATAACATGAGGAGTGTCTTCCATTACTTTTCTAGCTACTGAAATTGGATTTTCAATATTTTTTAAATAGCTAACAGATCCACAATTAAATTCATGGTCCATGATACAAGCATCTAATGTTACCTCTCCATTAGCATCTGGCAATCCTCCAATTCCAACACTCGTATTTTCTAAATCTGATTCTGTAATATTTAGCCCTTTTTCAATCGCATCTAGTGCCAATCCATTGTTTTCCAATATTCTAAAAGCAACTTTATTTGCTTCAATTCCAGAATTCCATGTTGAAATGACTTTTATATTTTCTCCAGCAACTGGATAGACTATTTGTTTTTTCTCTGAGCTGTCTTTAGTCTTACATCCATCTAGAATAATAGCTGTGGTACCTAAACTACTTAATTTTACGAAATCTCTTCTTTTCATTTAATTAATTTAAGATAGATTTTAATTGTATTTATTTTTTCTTGAAGATACGTAGTTTTTCGGTGTTTGTTAGGTTAATGAATTATCTGTTTCATTTGGAAAAATTACCGATGGTTCGAATCTTTTAGCTTCTTCAAAATCCATAGTTGCATATGCTATTATTATTACAATATCTCCTTTAGCTACTTTTCTTGCTGCAGGTCCATTTAGAGTAATTTCACCACTTGCTTTTTTACCTGGAATTACATAAGTCTCGATACGTTCTCCATTATTAATATTAACTACTTGTACTTTTTCGCCAGCAATTATATTGGATGCTTCCATGAGATTTCTGTCAATAGTAATACTACCTATATAGTTTAAATCAGCACCTGTAACTTTTACTCGATGTATTTTAGACTTGAGAATTTGTATTTGCATACGCGAATATAAATTTTATAATTCTGTTTTTTTTATTTTTCATTAAAAATTATAGTCTTTATAATCTCTGTTGAATTCCTCATTTTTAATTAATTTGTTTATGACTAATTTTGTATAAATATATTTTTCATAAAGTCCATTTTCGTCATAAACTAATTGATATATTGGAAAGTAGTTTTCTAAGTCAATATATAGAACCAATATCTTAAAATAATGATTGGTTATTATTATTTCTTGATTGTCTGTAAGTTTCTTAGAAATATCTAAAGCTGGATTAAGTTCTTTGATTTTTGCAATATTGATTAATTTGTTTTCGCATATTTCATATAATGTTTCCCCTTTTTTTGCGTAATAATTTATTGGTTGGTAATCCTCATACTCTATTCTTATTTTGTAACATTTTTTGTTATTCCAGTTATAAATTCCTTCGTAGCTAATTTTTTTTAAAAAATTGTCTTGGAACTTTTCCATGTCAAAGTTTAATATTTTAGAAATTTTTCCAAACCCTGCTTCTTTTATGTAATGGTGTCCACCTGAAAGTAATAGACTTTTTTGTGAATTTAATGATAAACTTACGTATGGGAAAGAGTTTGTATTCAATAATACTTTATTGTCATTTTCTCCCTGTACATACAATATTTCAGCTCCTTTTTTTGGCTTTTCATTTTTTACATAAATTTTAAATGGATTGTTGTTCATCTTGGCGTAAAATTTGCCATCGATAAATTCATTTTTTTCGTTTCTTTCACTTCGAAACATTTCAAACTCTAGTTGGTTATGAGCATTTATAGAGTCAATAACTTTTGCTATTATCTCTCTTTTTAATGAATTATTTTGTGAAAAAAGTGAAGAGCTAACAAAAATATAGGTTACTAAAATTATGGATTTATTTATTTTAAACTTCATGAATAAAGTAGCTGCTTTTAAATCTTACTTGCTTTCCATAAACACCATTTTTTGCCCTTTTACCTGCGCTAACCACCATTGAAATTTCTGCAGGGCTTTTTAAATTTAGTAGTTGCTTAATTCTCTTGGAATCGATTCCTTCCATTGGACAACTATCGTATCCATAAGCTCTTAACGACAGCATCAAATTTTCACAAGCCAATGCAGTTGATTTATGCGCCCAGACTGACATTCCTTTTTTATTGTAGGGTTCTCTAGGTGTTGGTTTTTTTATTCCACGAATTTCCATGGCTATTTTTTTTAAATATCCTCTTATTGAAAATAGTCCTTGTTGGTAAGCTAGTGGAACTATCCTTCCATAATATTTTTTGACTGATTTGGGTGCTTTTTCACCCATTTCTGCTATTAATTCTAACATTCTTTTCTGATTGACTTTCCAGTAATCTGGTCTTGCTACGGCTACTACCAATTCCTGCGCTGTTGCTGCCGCTGGTTGCCCCAAGCAATAGGAAACCAATTTTTGTTTTTTTTCTGGTGATCTAACCCAGTAAAACTCCCATGGTTGTAAATTGGATGAATTGGGAGCCAACAATGCCAATTCCAAACAAGCTTTCATATCTTGTTCTAAAACAGGTTCGTCGTTGTAGTTCCTTACACTTCTTCTGCTTTTTATTGTTTTTATAAAATCTTCTTTTTTTATTTCTTCTGCTTCTTCTGAATGGCTATTTCTTGTTTCGAAGAGTTCGTTTAGGATCGGTTTTTTATTTTTAGCCATAATTTTTTTTCCAATGTACTAATTCCATATTTATTCTGTTAATTAGAACTTAAATATTTTATGTTCTTCTTTTATATATTCATAAATAATTAAATTAGTTCTAAATATTATTTATGGATATTATTGTACCAATACTTATTTTACTTTTAGCAGCCTTTGTTTTTTTTAGAACCAAAAAAAGTGACGACACTAGTTCTCTTGAAGATTCTCTTGAAACTGAGCGAAATAAAACCTCAGAGTTAGAACAAAAGCTGGCTGCAAAAGAAGTGGAGATAAACAACCATCAAAAAAATATTGAAATTGCCAATACCAAAATCAATTCTTTGGAACAGCTTAAGACAGAAAAAACTCAAATACAAGAGAGGCTAAAGCTAATTGAAATCGAAAGGAATAACCTAAAAAATGCGAATACTATACTTCTTCAAGAAGAAGAAAACAGGAATATAACGCTTAGAAAATCTATTGAATCTACTAATACTTTACAAGAAAGTCTTGAAAATGAAAAACAAAGAATCAATGACGATAGGGTAAAAGAAGCACAGCAAGAACTAGAAAACCAAAAACAAACTTGGAGAGAACACGAAAAAGATGTTGAGAACCATTTACAATTAATATGTAATAACCATGTTATTAAATACATAAGTCAAGAAGATTTCCCTCATCCAAGAAATAAGCCAGATAATGCCATTGAAATAATGGATCAACTTATCGTTTTTGATGCAAAAAGTCCTGCCAATGACGATTTAAATAATTTCCCAAAGTATATAAAATTACAAACAGAAAGTTTAAAGAAATATGCCAAGCATCAAGATGTAAAAAAGGATCTATTTCTTGTAATTCCATCCAATACCCTACATGTCATTAAACAATTCAATTACAATATTGGTGATTATAATGTGTTTATAATAACTAAAGATTCTTTAGAGCCTATTATTTTAAGTTTGAAGAAAATAGAAGAGTATGAATTTGTAGATAAATTAAGTCCTGAAGAACGAGACAATGTCTGTAGAATTATAGGGAAATTTGCCCATACTACTAAAAGAAGAATTCAGATAGATCAATTTTTTGCCGAGGAGTTTTTACAAACTCTGCAAAAAGCAGGAGCTCAATTGCCTAGAGAAATGTTGGAAAGTGTTATTGATTTTGAAAAAGCGGAAAGATTAAATCCGCCTATGGAAAAAAGGAATAAGCAAATACTAACCAAGGATTTGCAAGAAAAGTCCACTCAAATAAAAAAAGAAATTCAAATAAGAGAGATACCTGAAATTCAAGCAAACATTGAGTTTATTGATGAAGCTAATAATGACTAGCCGAAAAGAAAAATAATCTTAATTGTGAAAAAAATTAGATGAATTAATTCATTTTTTTCAGAATAAAAAAAGAAATTTACTTCCCATTTAATAAAGCACTTTTTTTTGAGAAAATTAAAACGCATACATGCTAGTAAAGAATTGAGTTTCTATTCCATAGAAGGAAAAGTTTTAGATATTCCTTTTTATGAATCTAATGTTCCTGCTGGTTTCCCTTCTCCAGCTGAAGATTTCATGGATCTAGATTTGAATTTACAAGAGTATTTAGTCCAGCATCCTTCTGCTACTTTTTGTGTTAAGGTTACAGGCGATTCTATGCAAAATGCAGGTATTTTTAGTGGTGATGTAATGGTGGTAGATCGAGCTCTAGAACCAAAGAACAAAACCATAGTTTTGGCAGTGCTTGACGGAGAATTTACTGTTAAGAGGATTCATAAAAAGGGAGACTCGCTGTACCTGAATCCAGAAAATGAAAATTTCAAGCCTATTGAAATTACCGAAGAAATAGATTTTAAAGTTTGGGGAGTAGTAACACACATTATACATAAAGTATGATAGCTTTAGTCGATTGTAATAATTTTTATGCTTCTTGTGAGCGTGTCTTTCAGCCGAAATTAGAAAATAAACCTATAGTAGTTTTATCTAATAACGATGGATGTGTTATTGCTAGAAGTAACGAAGCCAAGGCTTTGGGTATAAAAATGGGAGCTCCAGCTTTTAAAATGAAGCCTATTTTTGACTACCACAATATCCATGTATTTTCTTCTAATTTTGCTTTGTACGGGGATTTGTCTAATAGAGTAATGCAAATACTTTCTCAAGAATCTCCAGCAATCGAAATATATTCTATAGACGAAGCTTTTTTAGATTTAAAGGGAGTAAAAAAATTAAATAAATTTTCTATTGACTTAAGAAAAAAAGTAGGGCAGTGGACGGGAATTCCTGTTTCTATAGGGATCGCACCTACTAAGACTTTAGCGAAGGTAGCTAATCGAATGGCTAAAAAGTATAAGAAAGATGGTGTTTTTTTAATGAAAGAACCAGCTACGATAACTCGTATTCTTAAGCATGTTGCGGTAGACGAACTTTGGGGAGTAGGAAGAAAATATTCCAAGTTTTTATCTCAAAGAGGATTTCAAACTGCGTATGACCTAGTAAATGCAAGTGAATCTTGGATTAGAAACAACATGACAGTAAATGGTCTTAGAATGATTAAAGAGCTAAAGGGAATTCCTTGCCTTGCTTTAGAATATGAAACCCAAAGAAAAAAAAATATCTGCACTTCAAGGTCATTTGGAATGGACGTAAAGACACTTCACGAATTAGAAGAAGCGGTAGCTTCCTACGCATCCACATGCGCGATGAAGTTAAGAAAAGAAAAAAGTCTTACTTCTTCCATATTAGTATTTGTTAAAACCAATCCTTTTAAGGAATTAAATAGCCAATACAGCCCTTGTCAAAAAGTTGTTTTAGATGTTCCTACTAACGATAGTATGGAAATTACTAGTCAGGCTCTATCGGTGCTGAAAAGAATTTATAAAGATGGATTTAATTATAAAAAAGCAGGGGTTATTGTTGGAGATATTGTTTCTGAGGAATCTAGACAGTTGAGTTTATTTCATACACAGGATATTTTTAAAACAAAAAATATAATGAATGCCATGGACGATATAAACCGAAAAATGGGTAGAAATAAGGTTAGATTGGCTGTCCAAGGTTTTGATAGGAAATGGCGATTAAAACAGGAGAAGTTATCGCCTTGCTACACTACTAGGTTTGAAGATGTTTTAGAAGTTAAAATTTGAAATCAATTATTAAATAGTTCAATATTTCCTTTGTAAATAGCTGCATTAGATACAGGCCTAGTTAAAGGTTGGATTTCTAGAATAAAATTATAGCTACCTGTTTTTGCTTTAAGACCTGAGGGAAGCCTTCCATCCCAACCTCTTCCGGAAAAGTCACTAAAAATTTCCTGTCCCCATCTATTGAAAATTCGCATCGATGTAAATTCATAGGAGGTTCCAGACACCATAAAAATATCGTTTAAACCATCTTGATTAGGAGTTAATACATTGGGAATAAGAATAGAAAAAGGCTCTCTTGGACAAAATTCAGTATCAAGTAGAAAACTAAAAATTCCTGTACAATTATTGGTGTCAATTCCCGATACGATGTACTGGCCAGCAAATGGAGAAATAAATGGAATACTGTCTTGAATATTATTGTTCCACAAATAGTAGTCTGCACCAATACCATAAACTAAAATAGTATCGTCTTCGCAGACAGTGGTATCGTTGAAATTACTGGAAATATTGGGAATTGGTAAGAAATTTAAATTTACATTAACAGAAGAGTCACAACCATTTTGTGCAGTGAAAATATGTTGACCGCTAGGGTTAGATATATTATAAATTTGAGAGTTGTATATCAGGGAATCATTACCACAAATTAAAGTATCCAAATTGTAGGAAATATCGGGCAATTCGGTAATGGTAATGTTAACTGTAGAATCGCATCCATTAATAGAGTTAAGAACCTCCAATCCGTTTGGATTACTAACGTTGTAGGTGTTGTTGTTAATTAAAACGGATGAACCATTGCAAATAACAGTATCTAAATTTACATTGTAAGTACTACTTCCAGGGTTGATAGTAATAGAAAAATTAGTATCACAGTTTAAAATATTTAAATCATAAATACTTAGATTGTAATTTCCATCTTTTAAACTATTTATGGTGAAATTATTTGAAGCAACAGCACTAAAAATGGTTGTCCCATTGGTGTCAATATTGTATAAACTTGTTCCTAATAAGTCAATAAAAATCTCCCCATCATTCTCGCCCTCACAAGTCTCAGAGTTTATGGTAGTTGATATGTTTAAATCACAGGACTGGCAAAAGAATGAAGCTACAAATTGACCAGTTTCAATACCATTTCCATTTATAAAAATATAGTAGGTAACTCCGTTAACTGTCAAAAATGAATATTCAGAAGTATTACCTATCCCACTATTGTCATCGCACCCTACTACAATTAAGCTGTCGCATGTGCCTTGGTAAACATGAATTTGCGTATCAAAATTTGTTTCAGAATTTGAAGTAGAAGTAGTAAGAATAGAACCATCTCCGATAAACTCATACCAAACTCCTTTTCCAGGTATTAGGTTAGAACAAGTTGGTGGAGTATTGGTATTGCTAGAAAGTATATTGTTAGAGGTGTCTATGAATCCACAGCTTACCGTTTGGGCGTTTCCGCAAGAGTCATTATTTAGATTGGTTGCTATTCCGGACTGAGCAAGCCAATAATAATCGCATAAGTCTCCAGAATATCCATCTATATAAATATAATAGTCTTGTCCAATGTTAAGTGGATTAGGAGAAGTGGAGGCATCTGGAATGGTAAAAGTTCCTGTACTTTGAAAGACTCCAGCTGGATTGTAGCATGCTAGTTCCACCATTTGGTCCTCATTATTGCAGCTTCCTTCCAAAATTGCAAATTGAACTCCTTGATCACATCCATTTATTGGATCATAAATTATATTCCAATCCAAAACAATAGTATCGTCAGATGCTGTAAAAACCAACCATGAATCGTTGTTTGAATTTCCACAGAAATTATCTGGTCCGTTAGCGTTTCCACCAGTTGAAACAGAATATCCACAATTAGTTGAACCATAAAAAGGGTCCAAAAGATTTAAGCTGGGTGCATTGCATGGCAAATCGCTAGGTGCTGAAATATTTGTGCATGGATTACAAATTGAAAACCCTTGAGATGTATAGCAACTAGAATCGATAAAGTCAGAGATTACTATGGTAGATATCCCAGATAAACCATTGAGTGAATAGGATCCACTTTGAACATTGGTAAAATAGACACTATCAATAGTAGAAATACTTACAGAAGATCCACTACCTGTTGAGGACAAATTAATAGCAACATCGTAGGTAGAATTGGGTTGGCATGTTTTATTATATGTCGCAACTGGTGGGCTACAAATACTTATTGGCGATCTAAAAATCATTAATTCAGTTGCAATGGAGTTGGAAGCACAGTTCTGATCATTAATGTGAAGATGTACTTCTCCGCTAAAGGTGGCGGTCCAATTTATATAAGATTGATTTCCACATCCTATAAAATCATCGTTAAAATCTATGAGGGTACCTGTTTGATCTCTCAAGGTTAGTTCAGTATCGTAGCTAGCTTGAACATTTCCATAGGTTGCACACGTGGAAAATTGATAATTTTCACCTAAAATGACTCCAATTTTTATGATTTCTCCTGCCCAATTATTGGCTGTTGCTGACCACCACTGATTTAATATTGGAGTTTGTACTGTAGTTGGAAAAAAGTTAGTTCCATTATTGCATTGGGAATAATGGAATATAGGAACTGTTGTAATAATTATTGCAATTAAAAAATATCTGATAGTATATGTAGAAACTTCTCTCATAAATCGAATACTTTCTCAATGTTATAATATTTATCAAACCATTTCTTTTTAAAAACTAAGAATTCATTTTTTTTGTCTTCACTTTCAGTATTAAACTCGTTTACATATTTTAGAATTGGTTCGTATTGTTTTGCAGTAAGAATTATATATTTTTTGTTGTAAATATTTAGAAATTTGCTTTTTATTTCAGGAACTGAGTCTATATATTTTTCAATTTTTCTAGCCGCTTCAATAGTTGTTTCTGGGTAAACAAGTCGTATATTTTTTTGTTGAACTAAATTTTGGCTTACGGCTGTGTTAATTACCAAAAAATAAAATATAAATAATAGAGCTTTCATTGTGTTAATTGTCTTGGCTTAGTCTTATAATTTATAAAAATAAATGTTATTTATTGATTTTCAGATAAATTTTAAGGGTAAAACCTATTGTTGAAAATTATTTTAAAAACTTCTGAAAATAATTGGACAGAAGTTAAAAGTTTCTAATTATTTTAGAATTAAATATTAAAAAATGGAAGCAACTTCAAACCTAAATAATGAAATAGAATCTTTAAAGTCTAAACTAACTGGCAACATGTTGGAAGATATGGAAATAAGAGATCAAATCCATAATTTAGAAATGAAGAAAAATGGTGTTAAGCCCGAAGATTCCCATTTTGACTGTATAGGTTGTGGTTCTTAAACTACTCTTTCTAACATCTAAATTTTCTTTTTAGCCTTCTTGCATCATTTTTTGGACTTTGTTCAATTCAATTTTAAAGATATAAAATTGGTCAGTAAGTCATCTGATTGAAAATTCGAAGTTGTTTTTACTATATCTTTTTACTAATAATAAACTCCCAATGTAGGTAGTAACCCCAGCTATAGTACAAACCATTAAACCTAAAGTTCTAAAATCAAAAATCCAAATAGGAGGTGTGGTAGCCAATACCAATCCAGTTCCGAAAAAAAATGCACCAACTCCTGTAACTACAAACCCAAGAGGTCTCATTAGTTTATTAGTTTTATTTTTATAGTAAATAGAATTCACAGTCTCCAACGAAAATGGGTAATTATTTAATATAGAATCTGAGAATGCTGTAAATTTCCCTCTTTCTTTATATATACTATTTCCCCCTTTTACCTTAATAATTTCTCCAATTTTTATTATTAATTCTTTACCATTTTTTTTGTTTGTAATGACAAGCGATTTTGATTGTCCAATTAATAAATGAGGTATTATAAAGCAGGTAAATATTACTAGTTTTTTCATAGTATTTTAAATAAAGGAGTTAAATTTAATAAATGTTTATCTGAAGTCGATGAGGCTAATTAACCTCTCTTTGATTTCTCAACTATCTAAACTTTTTCTTAACTTACTATTTTAAAATTTTAAAAAAGAATTTATGGAATGGTTTATTAAAGTATTGAAACAATTTTCAGATTTTAAAACAAGAGCTAGAAGAAAAGAATACTGGATGTTTACTTTATTTTCAGTTATTATTAGCGGAATACTAACTTTAATTGATACTAATTTAGGAACAGAGGTCAATACTGGAACTGGATTATTTGGTGGCATTTATTCCCTTCTAATTTTGGTTCCTAGCCTTGCTGTTGGTGTAAGAAGACTACACGATGTTGGTAAAAGTGGATGGATGTTGTTAGTAGCTTTAATTCCCTTAATCGGAGCTATTTGGTTGCTGATTCTTTTTTGTAAAGACAGTCAGCCACAAGAAAATAAATGGGGGGCTAACCCCAAAGAAATTTAATTTTTTAACCTGTCAAAAACTAATCATTTATTAGCCTTATTTTTATTTTTCAACAAACTCAAAATTAAAATGCACAAAATGCAGAAGCTTATAATATTTATATTCTCATTTGTGTTAGTTGCAAGTTGTAGAAATAAAAGTAATTATAAGCAATATGTTATTGATCAAACTTCTATTGATTCAACTAAGGTTTTAAATTCTTTAGAGGTTAGAGCTTTTTACTATAATTACGATGTTTGTAAATCTGATTTGTCAAGTATTCTTATTTCTAAAAGAAAGAAACTAAATGATGAATGGAAAAATCACATTGAAAAATAAACAAAACTATTTATCCCTTCATTTTTTTTAACTAAGTCAACTTTTCTCACTCTAATGGTTTAAGATTTACAAAAAGATGAATCTTATAATTGTTGTAAATTGAATAAAAATTAATTGTGAAAAAAATTAATCGTAGAAAAGCATTAAAAAATTTGTCAATTGGAATAGGTGGATCTACTCTTCTGTCCAACCCGCTGAGAGCTTTTGCAAATACAAAAACTAAAACAAAGACAATTCCTTTAAAAAAAATTGGAAATCTTAGTATTGAAAAACCTGTAACCGCTATTACTTTAGGTGCTGGTAATAGAGGAAATGTTTATGGAGATTATGGAATTCAATTCCCCAAAGAATTAGATATTGTTGGTGTAGCTGAGCCAATCTCAATTCGAAATGAACGGTATAAAAACAAACACAATATTAAAGAAGAATATACATTTGAAACATGGGAACACGTTTTTAATAGACCTAAATTTGCAGATGCAGTGATTATCTCAACACCTGATGATTTACATTATGCCCCATGTATAAAAGCTCTTGAGATGGGGTATGACGTTCTGTTAGAAAAACCAATTGCTCCCACTGAAAAAGAATGTCTAGAAATCTTAAATTTAGCCAATAAAACGGGGAGAATTGTTGCTGTCTGCCATGTGTTGCGCTATGCACCATACTTTATAAAATTACGTGAAATGGTTCATTCAGGATTTATTGGTAAGCTTATAAGCATACAGCATTTAGAACCTATCGAACACATTCATATGTCCCATTCATATGTAAGAGGAAACTGGCATAATTCTAAAAAAACAACACCAATTATTCTTGCTAAATCTTGTCACGATTTAGATATTTTAAGATGGATTATTGACAAACCATGTAAAAGTATTTCAGCATTTGGCAGTTTAAAATGGTTTAAAAAAGAAAACGCACCAGCAGGAAGTACTAAGAGGTGCACAGATGGCTGTGCTGTAGAAAAAACATGTCCATATTCTGCTTTGAAAGTTTATGGCAAACCTGGTGGTTGGTCTTCTGTATTTGACTTTCCAGATGATAAAGCCAAACATAAAGAATATTTACTGGAGCAACTAAAAACAACAAATTATGGAAGATGTGTTTATAGAATGGAAAATGACCAACCAGATCATTATGTAACATCAATGGAATTTGAGGAAGAAATTACTGCTAATTTCTCTATGGAAGCTTTTACCTCCTATCATGGAAGAAGAACAAGAATTATGGGTTCTCATGGAGATATTGTTGGAGATATGACAGAACTTACTCATACAGATTTCTTGACAGGCAAAATTAATAAATGGGATATTTCTCTTGACCAAGAAAAAAATAGTGGATATCAAGTTAGTGGTCATGGTGGTGGAGATTGGGGACTAGTAACAGATTGGGTTAAAGCCGTAAAAAATCAAGATCCCAGTTTATTAACCTCTACAATTGATGCATCAGTAGAGAGCCATATCATGGGTTTTATGGCTGAAAAAAGTAGAAAAACTAGCCAAACAATTTCAATTAATTTAAAATAAATATTTGGGGATATAATCTAAAATGTCTTTTATACTTTAGGAATTTTTAATGCATTAACCAAAAAGTTCTTATTCCTATTTAACTAAACCCACCCAACTTTTAATAATCATTTTTCGTTGGTTAATAAAAAAGCAATGAAATATATATTTAATGTCCTTTTTCTAAGTTTATTATTAGTTTCATGTGATAAAACAGAATGTTTAGAATCAAATTGTACTGGGCCTGTACCTTATTATTTGCAACCAGTCTGTGGATGCAATGATATTACTTATCCTAACTTGGAAACTGCAGAATGTTACGGCATATTAAACTATACTGAGGGCGAATGTGAAAGTTCACAACCAATGTGTGGGGTTAATGATTATACTTCTACTAATGGATCTACTAATGGAGAACTGCAGAATGTCACTGCTTATTAAACTATACTTAAGGCAAATGTAAAAGTGATTAAGGACTAACCTCCCTTTGCTCTCTTAACTAAGTCAATTTTGTTATTTACTAATAATTTAATTGGTTGTAATTTTTTTGAAGTGGTTACTTTCCAATACAAAAATTGGCAAAAATATTACCCAATAACTCATCACTAGAAATATCTCCGGTAATTGTTCCAATATAGTATAGTACCTGTCTTATATCCATAGCAATTAAGTCTCCAGGTATATTTTCAGAAAGCCCCTTTTCTACTTTAATGAGTTCATTATAAGCTAGTTCTAAAGCTTCAAAATGTCGCATATTACTAATTACTACACTTTCGTTATGGACATTATTTCTCTCAAATAGCTCAAAGATACTTTCCTTTATTTCCAATGTATTTGGAGTGGTTTTTAAAGAAACTGTTAAGTGGTCTTTGGGAACATCTATAGAACTTTTTACCAAGTCTATCTTATTGGCAATTACCAAACAAAGAACTTTATTTTCAACATATTTCCTTAAATCTTCATCTACTTCTTTCTCAGTAGTTGAACAGATGTCATATATATAAATAACCAAAGACGACTGGTTGATTTTTTCTAGGGTTTTGGCAACTCCAATTTTTTCAATTTCGTCTTCTGTATTTCTAATGCCAGCTGTATCCACAAGTCTAAAGTCTATGCCATTTATAGTAATTATTTCTTCTATAGTGTCTCTTGTAGTTCCAGCAATGGAAGAAACAATAGCTCTGTTTTCATTGAGAATATTATTAAGTAAAGTGGATTTTCCTGCATTGGGTCTTCCCGCAATTACTGTACTAACTCCATTTTTAATAGCATTACCATACTGGAAAGATTTCTTTAGCTGGTCTATATGAGTTATTAAATCCTGAATTAATTGATTTAAATGTGTTCTGTCTGCAAACTCAACATCTTCTTCAGAAAAATCTAGTTCTAGCTCTATAAGCGAAGCAAATTCAATTAGTTTATTTCTTAAGATCTTTAGCTCAGAGGAAATCCCTCCTTTCAATTGTTTTATGGCAATTTCATGAGCAGCACTAGACTTAGAATTGATTAAATCTGCGATTGCTTCAGTCTGGCTTAAATCTAATTTGCCATTTAAAAAAGCACGTTTAGAAAATTCTCCTGGCAAAGCCAGTCTTGCACCATTATTAATTAATAATTCAATTATTTTTTGTTGTATAAATGTAGATCCATGACAATTAATTTCTACTGTATTTTCTCCTGTAAACGAATGAGGGTTTTTAAAAACAGCAACTATCACATCATCTATTATTTGCTTTTTTTCGATTATTTTCCCGTATAAAACTTGGTAACCACTAGTGTCTTTAAGCGATTTAGAAAATATTTTTTCTACTATGGAAAAAGAATCAGGTCCAGAAATTCTTATCAATGAAACACCTCCAATTCCTGGTGGGCTTGAAATAGCACAAATACTTTCAGATTTATACGAATCGTTACTCATTCCACAAATATATGTAGCTTTTTATCGTATTTTATATATAAACCACTAATTTTAAAATATGAAAGCATTCTTGTCTTTAATCTCTTTATTTCTATGGTTCTCTATTCATAGTCAAGAGGAGCCAAAGTTTAGCGTTAGAGGAGGGCAAAAGACTAGAGACCTTGGATATGTTTCTAAACGAAAAGCCTTGGACTGTAACAAAGACTTGGAATGGGCTCCAGGATCTACTATTGTCTTTCACAAAAAGTCTGGAAAACCATATACTGGTACTTGTGTATCTTATTACGATAACAGAAAACTAGAAAGAAAAACCAACTTTATTTTAGGTAAGGAAAATGGCGAATGCTTTACTTACTACAAAAGTGGAGAGGTCAAAGTAAAATCTATATATGTAGAAGGTATCGAAAATGGAACTTGGGGATATTGGTATGAAAATGGTCAAGTTGCTTGGGGAAATACCTACGATATGGGCAGTAGAGAAGGACAATGGCTGTATTTTCATGAAAATGGCAAACCTTCAAAATCATTGTCCTATAAAGACAATTTGTTAGATGGGACTCAAACCTATTATTACAAGGATGGAAAACCAAAGAAAATCATTAACTACAAAGAGGGAAAATTCCATGGTTCTTACACTACATTTTATCCAGACAGTGTTCTTAAAATGTCCAAATTTTATAAAAGTGGTGTTGTCGATGGTGACGATTTATACTTTCATGACAATGGTAAAAAATCTTTTGAGAAACATTGGGACGATGGTATACAAACTGGTAGATGGGAGTATTATTATAAAAATGGACAATTAAAAAAAATAGGAGAATGGAAAGAAGGTCTTAAAGATGGAAAGTGGGAACATTATCTAGAAAATGGCAATAAAACTGATTTTGGCTTATTTAGCAAGGGTAATTTATGGATGGTTTTAGAATTTGATAGGTTTGGTGTAGTTAAAGACCATGAAGAAGAAATTAAATTTAATGAGATGCTTAAAAACAAGTCATCTATTGAAGCAAGTCAGTCAAGAAAGGGAAGAAGAAAACTAAGAAGAAAATTAAGAAAAGAAAAAGCAAAACTAAAAAAGAAAAAAGAAGCAGGTGAGAAAGTTGAAGATGGAAAATAAAGTGAATAAGCTTCCTTTAATGGAATTGTTTAATACTTTACAAGGAGAAGGATTTCATACAGGAAAACCAGCTACTTTTATTCGTTTAGCAGGTTGTGATGTAGGTTGTTTTTGGTGTGATGTAAAAGAAAGCTGGGATTCGGATTTACACCCTAGTATATCTGTAGAAAACATTGTAAGTCAATCTCTAAATTACAAAGCAAAGTTTGCTGTTATAACGGGTGGAGAACCAACTCTACACGATATAAATAGCCTAGTAGACCAACTCAAAGAAAAAAACTTTTATACTGCTATTGAAACAGCAGGAACCAATCCGCTGCCCAATAATATTGACTGGGTATGTTTTAGCCCTAAGAAATTTAAAGATCCAATTCCTCAAATATATCAAGTAGCGGATGAACTGAAAGTTATTATTTTTCAAAAAAGTGATCTTAACTGGGCTCTAGAACATGAAAAAAAATTAACTAATAAAGATTGCAATTTGTATGTTCAACCAGAATGGTCAAAAAAAGATAAGAATCTTCCATTTATTCTTGCATTTTTAGAAGAAAACCCTAGGTGGAGATTATCGATTCAGTCGCATAAATATTTAAATATATCATAGTTTATGGATAGATTATTATTGTTTGTTATTTCATTTTTTTTATTGAGTTCCTATTCTAGTCAAAGTGCACTGTATTCTTCTTACAACAAAAAAGCAATTAAGCTTTACGAAAAAGCCATAGCATGTTACCAAGATATTAGTCCTATAAATGGAAGAGGAAATCTAACTGGAGCAGAAGAATATCTTCTAAAATCCTTGGACAAAGATTCTACATTCTCAGAAGCATATATCTTATTATCTCAGGTTAAAGTAAAAATGGGGGATATTAACTCTGCTATTTTTTACAAAGAAAAAATGATGGCTGTAAATCCAATAGTTCCTTTAGTCGAATATTTTTATTTAGCAGGAATGCATATGGCTATTGGAAGCTATGAAAAGTGTCTTAAAAATGCAGTGAGATATAAGAACTCTCCATTGGCTGATCAAAGATATATGGGTAGTATTGATAAAATGATTGAGAATTGTCAATTTGCAATAGAAGCTATTAAAAATCCAGTAGATTTTGATCCAATAAATTTAGGAAGCTCCATAAACTCAGAATTACCAGAATATTTTCCGTCAATTACTGCCGATGATTCTACTTTTTTATTCACAAGAAGAGTAAATGATTTATCTGCACCAGGCGGAAGACAAGAAGAAATTTTTGTTTCTAAGAAAACACCAAGTAACAATTGGTCTAATAGTTCTTTAGTAAGCAATGCCATAAATACCAAATATAATGAAGGAGCGCCTACTTTTAGCTCTGATGGTCAATACATAATTTTTGTGGGTTGTGAAACTGGGGCAAAAGGAGATTATCAATACGGTGGAGATAGAAAAGGCTATGGAAGTTGTGATTTATTTTATAGCCAAAATAATGGGAGAAACTGGTCGAAACCAGTTAATCTAGGACCAAAAATTAATTCAAAGCATTGGGAAACCCAGCCATCTTTCTCTTCTGACGGAAAGACACTTTATTTTATTAGAGGAATGACTTACGACCGACAACGAAGAAATCCCAATAATCAAGATATTTATGTAACTACTATTACAGAGGATGGACAATGGTCTAATCCTAAAAAAATATCTTCCAATATAAACACACCATACAGGGAAGAATCTGTTCAGATTCACCCCGATGGAAAGACGCTATATTTTGCAAGCAACGGTCATCCAGGTATGGGAGGATTAGATATTTATATGTCTCGAAAGTTAGAAGATGATTCATGGTCTAAGCCCATAAATTTAGGATATCCAGTAAATACATTTGTAGATGAAAATTCTATATTAATCTCACCTAAAGGAGATTTAGGTTATTTCTCATCCAACAGAGATGGTGGTTTTGGAGATTTAGATTTATATAGCTTTATATTAAACGATCAATTTAAACCACAGCCAATTACCTATTTAAAAGGAAAAATTATTGATGCAGACACCAAACTAGCTTTGACAGCATCTTTTGAATTGTCAGATCTTGAAAAAGACAATTTAATTTCTCAAATGCAATCCAAACCTGGAAATGGTGAATTTTTAATTACAGTACCAAAAAACATTGATTTTGCTTTACATGCTGAAAAAGAAGGTTATATGTTTTATTCTAGAAATATTTATAGAGATAATTTGAGTCTTTCAAAGGATGGTTTTTTAATAATTGAATTAGAAAAAGTAAAACCAGGAACTTTTATTTTAGAAAATATTTTCTTTGAAAAGAGTAAGTCCAGTCTTAAAAAATCTTCTTTAGTTGAGCTCAATAAAGTTTTAAAATTAATGCAAATTAATCCAGATTTGAAGGTTCAAATAAGTGGTCATACTGATAGTGATGGAGACGATGATTTTAACTTAGAATTATCTATAAACAGAGCAAAATCTGTAGTAAATTGGTTGATAGATAATAATATTGATCAAAATCGACTTTCGTTTAAAGGTTACGGAGAAACAAGACCTATAGAAGAAAATAATTCTATTACCAATAAAGCCAAGAATAGAAGAACTGAACTTACTATTATTGAATAATGTTAAATTTATCTATTAAATGGTTTTAGATTTCATTAAAAATACAATTAAAAAAACTTTTCCCTTTACCCATAACATGCGTTATGATGTACAAACATTTAAAATCATGAAAATTGTTTTGGAAAATGAATCAACTTTTATAGATGTTGGCTGTCACAAGGGCGAAGTATTGGACCAAGCTTTAAAGCTTTCTCCAATGGGTAGTCATTTTGCTTACGAACCTATTCCATATTTATACGATGAATTAAAAGTAAAATACAAAGACAAATGTGTGGTCAAAAACTTTGCTATCTCTGATAATTCTGGAAATTCTGATTTTCATCATGTTGTTTCAAATCCTGCATATAGTGGAATTAAAAAGAGATCTTATCCAAAAGAAGAAAAGATAAGTAAGATTAAAATTAAGACCACTACTTTAGACGATCAGCTAATCAATGAGAACAGAGTTGACCTAATAAAAATAGATGTAGAAGGTGGAGAGTTTGGCGTATTAAAAGGGGCAGAAAAAGTTATTGAAAAATTTCATCCTGTTATTATTTTTGAGCATGGATTAGGAGCTTCTGATTATTACAACACAAGCTCAGAAGATATTTTTGATTTTTTTGAAAATTCTAAATATTCTCTTTTCACTTTAAAAGGATTTATTGGTGAATCTTCCCCTTTACAAAAAGATAAATTCAATGATCTTTACAATAGAAATAAAGAATATTACTTTCTTGCAATGTTTAAAGTTTGATAATTTTAAAGTACTCTTTATTTAGATTTTTCTGTACTTCTAGTAGATAAATTCCAGTTTTAATATTCTCTAAACTGATTTTGTAACTGTTGTAAATATATTTTTCAACTAATTCCCCACTTAAACTATATATTGAAATTTTACTTCCAGTCTTAATATTTTTAAATTCTATAAAATCTTTGGTAGGGTTTGGATAAATTCCTGTTCTATTAAAATTAATTTCACTATTGCTAAGTAAGAGATTGTTGTCATAATTACTGTCCCATAACCCGTTATTTGTCTTGGATATGAATATATCTGTAAATCCATTATTAGTTTCTTGAGTATTGCCAATTGCTACAAATCCATTGCTATATAAGAGAGTATCTAATCCATTTGCGATATCATTTATATTTCCATTAATGTTAGAAGTTCCTACTTGAATCCATTGGTTATTTAATTCTGCATAAAAAATCTTATTATTTGAAAATTGGTGAATATTTGAAATTAGATAATAGTTGTTGGAACTAGGTTTTTTAATTACCTCTACGCAAGATTGTCCACTCTCTGAGTAATAATTGAAATCTGCATAAAAAAGATGATTTCCTGCAGTGTCAATTCCTCCAACTAAATAATAAGTTCTGGGTATAATATTGGTTGGCTGCATCGGATGAGTACTTCCACAAAAAATAATTTGATTGTTTATTTTGGTGATTGACTTTCCATTACTAAATATGCTGTCACTGTAAAAATTCCATAAAGTATCTCCATTTTCTTTACAGCTAGTAATCCATAAGGTAGGTTCAAGATTGAAGTTGTAACTACTTCCAATACAAAACAATTTGCCATCTTCAGATTGGACAATATCTTCCAACTTATCTTCTAAATTACCACCATATGTCTTCATCCATAGAGAGTCTCCAAGAGAATTAATTTTTAAAACAAACCCATCTCCATTTATACTTCCATAGTTATAGGTCTGTCCAACCACATAAAAATTATTAGAATCTACGGTAGATTTAATTATTTTGTTCCCAAAATCCCAATCTGCTCCCCCATATCTTTTAGACCATTCTAACGCTCCATTTTTATCTATCTTAACGATAAAAACATCATAATTTAAATTTTGACTATTGGAGTATCCACATGCAATAAAACCCGAGTCAGCAGTTTCAATAATACTCTTTCCATAATCAATATTTGGCCCACCAAATGTTTTGTGCCACATTACTTCTCCAATATTGTTTGTTTTTATAATGTATAAATCTGTTAATCCATTGCCATAACTTTCTGTTGCCCCAATTGCTGCAAATCCACTGTCCGCACAAGAAATTATATTTTCTCCATAGTCGTTTCCATTTCCTCCATAAGATTGAAAGAAGGTGCTTTGACTCTTTACATTCAAAAAGCAAACCATTAAAAAGAATATTGAAATATTTTTTTTCATTTAATTTTCCAATTCAAATTTAAAACAATTCCTAAAGATTTTCCTAAAGAAGGTATTAACCCTATGCAATTTTGAAGAATGATTTGAGCATTTATTTTTTCAGTACTGTAGGAGGTATTTATTCCCCACTGAAACTTATTGTATCCACCGTAACTTAAATTAGATCCATAATTTAATTTCTTTTTATTTCTATAATTAAATCCAAAGTAGGAATTAGGTAAATATTGTGAATTGTTTCTATAAAATGTTCCTACAAATAGTTCTAAATTATTTATAGATTTTACAACATTGAATTTAACTTCAAATGGAGTACTAGAAATAATTCTATTACTAGAAGTGTATGGTTGAAATGGTGTTGAAATTTCACTACTCAAATTGTTGATATTGGTTATTTGATCAAATGACAACCCAGAATAAGTAAATGATGTATCGTAATTAATAGTTTCAATATTACTGTGAAGAAACATTACTCCTAAATTTTTTATTTCTAGTTCATACTCTAAATCAGTTGACTTAAAATCATCTTTTATTTTAAAATTTAGTCCAAGACTATTTCCATTTTTTTTAAAAGCACTATTGTTGTTTCTAATAAAAGAAATATTTGGATTTACAACAACATTCCAATTGTAGTTACTATTGAAATCAATTAAATCATTTTCTCCAAAACTACCATTGTATTCCTGCAGAATATTACCAATCACTAACCCAAATGAGAAATTTTTATAAAACTTTCCAAAATTAATTAATTGGTGATTTCTAAAATGAAAATTAGTATTTCCTATAGAAATTTGTTGATTTAAGTCTTCATTTCCTCTAAAAATTAAATCGTATAAACCTTGTTGGTATTTTCCTGCTACACTTATTTTATTTTGTAAAGAAAAATACCATCCATTTAGTTCACTATTTTCTTGGTATATATTTACACCAAAGTTCATGTCAGTTTCAAAACCTGATCTTTGAGTTTTAGCAATGGAATAAGAATTTCCTTTTTCACTTTTATCAATAAATCCGCCAAAGTATATTTTATTGAAAAAATTCACTGGTAAATGGGTGGAGCCAACAGAACCATAGAAAGAACTAATTACTTCAACTTTAGTTGTTTTTTTGGAAATTGAATCCTTTTTTAATGAGAAGCATTTAACCTGGGCGATTATTAATAATAAAATGGTTAAATATTTCAATTCAATTTAATTTTTGAATTTATATCCATATTTATACTATAAAATAGGTTCTGATTTCCAAGGATTGGAAAATAGTTTGTAGAGTCAGGACTAGAAATTACAAGTTCTATTATTATCCTATTGTCATTTTGAAGTTCAATTAGAAAATCGTTATCCAAATCCAGTTCATTTATTGAGTTTGTTGCCTGAACAAAATTCCCTAAATTATCAACTTGACAATGATTGATACAAATAGGAGAGGAGTTTAGAGTTTCGCCTGACATAAGTTTTAAATAGGCACAACATTTCCAGGGAAATTCATTGGTAAAATCCAATTTTATTAATGCATCGTTAACTGCTATATTTTTTGGTAATTCATAATTTAAAGTATCTATAAACACAATAGAATCAAGGTTCTGTTTTAATGGAATATCTACTGAAAGATCTAAAGAAAGTGGATGTTGTTGATATATAAAGTCATTGTATCCAGATTGGTTCCCTAGTGGGTTTGTAAGTAGTTGATAGTCGATATTTATTTGTTCTGGAAACATAGATATCAATTGGGGAAGATTTGAGTTACTATTATTGAAATTAATATTCATTTCACTATATTGAAAATCGTGTCCTAAATCTAAAGCTCTATTGATATTTATATTTTGATTTATCGATAGGTGGTCTAAAGTTACCACTTGGTTCTCTTTTTTAAAATCAATTTTATTCAATTTTAATTGTGCATCTATCCCAATCCCGTTTTTAATTAAAATTTCAAATTCTGAGTTATTTATTTCAAAGTTTTTTGACTTTAGATTTTCCATGAATGGAATTTTAATTTCAGTAGTATCTACAATATTTTCACTGCCTAAATAACCTAATGCAGAAGCAATTTTTAAGGAAGATATTTCAAATTTAATTACAATATAATCGTTGTTTTGAAATACCAAATCTTGGGTATTATCCGAAGATATTCCAATTGTAAATAGGGTGGAAATATGGTTGAATACAGTACCATTTTTAGTTAAATCAAATTTAAAACCATTCAAGTTTAATTTCCCGGTAGAAACTCCTTGAGAAATTGGAGTTGATATAAGTGCGTTAAAATTATTGCCAATTGGATTTAATGCATCTAATATGGATAAGTTAATATCTATTTTTCCACCAATACTACTTTCCACAGTATAATCAAAAATCAAAGAGTCAAATTGTAATTCTTTCAGTTCGATAGAACTAAAATCAAAATAATGACTTTCCGTAAACTGGTAGGGGATTTGAAATCCTGGGGAAAATTGTATTCCAGAAAGTATGCTAGGAATTTTTATACTGTCTACAAAATCTAATTGTATACTTTGGTTAATTATATCCTTGCCAAATTCATATAATTCAAATGTATCTTTAAAAGATAGATAGGTTCCATCATCACTTAAATAAAGTTTGTCCTGTTTTATAAAGCTATTTAGATTTAATGTGTCAGAAGATATTGGCAACTTATAAAATGTATTCCATGAAACTGAGTTTCTGTTTTTTTTACAGCTGGAAATGATGGTTGCAATTATTAAAATGAAATATATATTTTTCACGAACTAAAATTAGTCAATTCAAGTTATTAGATCTTTATTTTAATCATTAGTATTTCCCTTTCCATATTTTTTCTATTAGCTTACCATACTCTGATTCTTTTTTATTTTGCTTTGGTTTATAAATGGAAGTTCCTTTTATTTCATCAGGAAGAAATTCTTGCAAATGGAGTTTGTCTAAATTGTCATGACTATATAAATAGTCTTTTCCGTAATCTAACTCTTCCATAAGTTTAGTTGGTGCGTTTCTAAGCGATAAAGGAATACTAGAATCTCCTTTTTCTCTAACAATGGATTGGGCTTTGTTTATTGCTAAATATGCCGAATTACTTTTAGGAGAAAGAGCTAAATAAATTGCACATTGTGAGAGAACAATTCTCCCTTCTGGCCATCCAATTTTTTGAAGAGCATCAAAACAATTGTTTGCCATTACTAGTGCTGTTGGATTGGCCAACCCAATATCTTCAGCTGCAGAAATAATTAATCTTCTAGCAATAAATTTGGGGTCTTCATTCCCTTCTACCATTCTGGCTAGCCAATAAACTGCTGCATTAGGATCACTTCCACGAATTGATTTTATGAAGGCAGATATAATATCGTAGTGCATTTCCCCTTTTTTATCATATTGAGCTATATTTTGTTGTATAGATTGTTGCACTAGTTCATTGGTTATTTCAACTGTATTTTCGTCTAGATTTAAGACCACCAGTTCAAAAGCGTTTAGTAATTTTCTTGCATCTCCTCCAGAAATTCTTAAAAGAGCTTCAGTTTCCTTAAGAACTGGTTTTTTCTTTTCAATTGCTGAATCCATTAGTGCTAGATTTAAAAACTTTAATAAATCTTCTTTGCTATGATTTTTTAATACAAATACTTGAGATCTAGATCTTAATGCTGGAATGACTTCAAAAGATGGATTTTCAGTAGTAGCTCCAATTAAAGTTATCTGCCCTTTTTCTACAGCAGAAAGCAGAGCGTCTTGTTGAGACTTGCTAAATCTGTGAATTTCATCTATAAATAGTAGTGCATTTCCTTTTCCAAATATTCCTTGATTTTTAACATTACTGATGATGTTTCTAATGTCTTTTACCCCGGAACTAATAGCAGATAAAGAATAAAAAGGTCTATCTAATTCATTGGCTATAATTTCAGCTAAAGTAGTTTTGCCAACTCCTGGAGGTCCCCATAAAATCATGGAGGGAACAGCTCCGTTATTTACAGCTTTTTTAATTGGTCCATTTGGCCCAATTAAATGACTTTGGCCAACAAAATTTTCAAAACCTTTAGGTCTTATTCTTTCAGCAAGCGGTATAAGAGGAGCTTCCAATTTTTTTTATTATAAATATAATTCAATTTTAATGTTCGAGTGTTTATAAATTATCCAAGTTTTCCAACTTCATGTTTTAATTTATTACATTTTTAAATAAAATTATTTAATGCATTTTCATTTTATAGCTATTGGAGGTAGTGCTATGCATAATTTAGCAATTGCACTTTTTTTAAAAGGAGAACTGGTGACAGGTTCTGACGATGAGATTTTTAGTCCATCCAAAGAAAGATTAGAAAAATATGGACTATTGCCAGAAAAAATTGGCTGGACCCCAGCTCTTATAAATGACAAGATAGATACTGTAATCCTTGGAATGCACGCAAGAATTGACAATCCTGAATTGTTAAAAGCAAAAGAACTCCAAATTCCAGTTTTTTCTTATCCAGAATTTATTTATGAGCAAACTAAAAATCAGCTAAGAGTGGTGATTGGTGGTAGCCATGGAAAGACGTCAATTACTAGCATGATTCTTCATGTTTTGAATAAAAATAATATAGACCATAACTATATGGTTGGAGCCCAACTTGAAGGTTTTGATTGTATGGTTAGATTATCCGACTCTTCTAAAATAGCAATTATTGAAGGAGATGAATATTTATCTTCTCCAATTGATAGAAGACCTAAATTTCATCTCTATAGACCAAATATTGCTGTAATAAGTGGAATTGCTTGGGACCATATAAATGTTTTCCCAACATTTGAAAACTACATAAAACAGTTCCATATTTTTGCTGAAAGTATTCAAGATGAAGGGGCTTTAATATTTTGTGAAGAAGATGAAAACCTAAATGATATGGTCAATTCAAATACCTATTTATGCCAATTAATTCCCTACAGTACTCACAATCATATAATAGAACAATCCAATACATTACTTATAGATGATAAAAACAACAGACATCCAATAGAAATTTTTGGAATTCATAATCTTCAAAATTTAAAAGCTGCTCAGTTAGTATGTGAGAAAATTGGAATTGATAAAATAGACTTTTATCAATCTGTATCGGATTTTAAAGGAGCATCTAAAAGAATGGAATTGGTAAAGGCCAATGATCACTCTGCGTTTTATAAGGATTTTGCGCATTCACCTTCAAAATTAAAGGCAACGACCAACGCATTAAAAAATCAATTTCCAGAAAGAAAATTAGTAGCCTGTATGGAGTTACATACTTTTAGTAGTTTGAACGCAGAGTTTCTAAAATTATATTCTCAAAGTATGCTTGCAGCCGATATAGCTTATGTTTATTACAATCTTGAAACAATTAAGCATAAAAGACTTGAAAATATTACAGAGCAAGACGTTTATAATGCTTTTGAAACTCCTAATGTTAAAGTTTTTACTTCGTCTGATGATTTACAAAATCAATTGTTTTCAGAAAATTGGGATAATTCTAATCTTTTAATGATGAGCAGTGGTAATTTTGACGGCTTAGATTTCGATAGCATAGCCAATAAAATAATTTAAGTTTTCTTTTGAAATAAATTTGTTAAAAGACTTATTATTAAGGTAGATATCATCCCTAAAAATAAAAATGAGAACAAACTAATTGGAAATACTTTTGCTGGTTTTAATATATCATTAATATTTTCTTGCTGCATTTCTAATAGGTCTTGTGCAGATTTTCCATTGTAGAAGTCTGGATTTGAATTTATATTCAGTTTCGCTTGTCGTAAAGTTTCAGGATTTTCCGATAGTTCGATTAGCGATTGTTTTTTATTTTCTAAAAACTCCGGATTTATCCACTTGTGGTAACTGTAGAAATAAAAACTTATCGATAAGGAGAATACAATACTTATTAAAATTCCCTTTTTTAAGTTATCAATTCTAGAAATAGTCGGGTTTTGATAATTTACAGCTAATACAATGGCTATTATTAGGTTTAAGGAGTGAAAAACAAAGCTAATTAAGCTCAATTGAAAATCAATTTCGCGATTGGATTGATGAATTATTAATTCAAATACTAGTGAAATAATAATGGCAATAAAAGAAGTTTTTATGTACTTAAACATTACCCATTCATAGATACTAAGAACTCCTCGTTTGATTTTGAAGATCTAAGTCTATCTTTTATAAATTCCATAGCTTCTACTGGATTCATATCCGCTAAATGTTTTCTAAGAATCCAAACTCTTTGTAAGGTTTCTTTATCCATTAACAAATCTTCTCTTCTTGTTCCAGATGTAAGTATGTCAATGGCTGGGAAAATTCTTCTATTAGATATTTTTCTATCCAATTGTAATTCCATGTTACCAGTTCCTTTAAACTCTTCAAATATTACTTCATCCATTTTAGACCCAGTTTCTGTTAGTGCAGTTGCTAAAATAGTTAGTGATCCTCCGTTTTCAATTTTTCTTGCCGCTCCGAAAAATCTTTTTGGCTTATGAAGCGCATTGGCATCAACACCACCAGTTAGTACTTTTCCTGAAGCTGGCATCACCGTATTATATGCTCTTGCAAGTCTGGTTATAGAATCTAAAAGAATACAAACATCATGACCACACTCCACCAATCTTTTGGCTTTCTGTAGAACAATGTTGGCTACTTTTACATGTCTGTCTGCTGGTTCGTCAAATGTAGAGGCAATTACTTCAGCTTTTACACTTCTTTGCATATCGGTAACTTCTTCAGGTCTTTCATCAATTAATAAAACCATTAAATAGGTCTCTGGGTGATTGGCAGCAATAGCATTTGCTACATCTTTAAGTAATACAGTTTTCCCAGTTTTAGGTTGGGCTACTATCATTCCCCTTTGTCCTTTTCCAATAGGAGAAAATAAATCCATAACTCTAGTAGAAATAGATTCTTGGCTGTGTCCAGTTAAGTTAAATTTTTCAGATGGAAATAAAGGAGTTAAAGATTCAAAAGGAACTCTGTCTCTGATGTATTCTGGATCTCTTCCATTAATTTTATCAACTTCTAACAATGGAAAGTATCTTTCACCAAATTTAGGAGGTCTTACAATTCCTTTTATGGTGTCTCCAGTTTTAAGTCCAAAAAATTTAACTTGAGATTGAGATACATAAACATCATCAGGGGAAGATAAATAATGATAATCAGCCGATCTTAAAAATCCGTAGCCATCTTGCATTAGCTCTAAAACACCTTCGCTAATAATAATTCCTGCAAAATCGTATTCATAATCCTCACGTTTATTATTTCTTTCGTTATTTCTATCCTTATTTCTGTCGTTGTTTCTGTCTTTATTTCTGTCGTTGTTTCTATCCTTGTTTCTATCGTTAGTTCTATCGTTGTTTCTATTGTTAGAGTGAACAGGTTTTTTTCTAGGTTCTGTTGCTCTTTCTGGCTTTTTCGCACTAGTATTACTAGCCTCTACCTTAGGATTAGTAGTTTCTTTTTTATCGTTATCGGAGGATGGTTTAAGAGCTTGTTCGTCTAAAATTTTATATACTAACTCTTGTTTTTTAAGTTTATCAGCTTTGGAAATATTTAATTTTTCAGCAATTTCTCTAAGTTCATTAACTTTTTTGTTGTTTAATTTTTCAATATCGTACATCTATAGAAGATTAGTTTAAAAGGGATAAATTATTTTTTGAATTTTTCTTAAGAAATAAAGTGGAATATTGTCGATAGACATGTCAAATATAATAAAGTATCTTATTTAAAAAAATTTTTTGCATTGATCTTAATAACTATTTTTACAAATAAATAATTTATTTAAATCTTAAATTTTAATTTTTATGCTTCAAAGAATACAAACCATCTATATAATATTGTTTTGCGCTGTTTTATTTACAGCCTCTTTTCTGCCATTTGCTTCCATAGTTTTAGAAGGTCAATCTACTTATAGTTTTTATCCAACAGGTTGGGAAAGTAAATCTTCCTTAGAAGGATTTAAGGTTTATCCATTTTATTCTGGTTATTTAGTAGCTGTTGCTTTTGGAATCTTAATGTTGGTCAACTTTAAGAAAAGACAAAAGCAGTTAAGATATGGCATGCTTTCTTATTTTTTTGTTTTAATTACTCTTGTATATATGTTTTTAGAAGTATCAAGTGCTGAAGAATTTTTATTGGATAATGAAAATAATTCTTTACAGTTAATTAATTACACTTACAGCATGTATCTTTTAGTTGCTTCTTTACCAATCATTTTTCTAGCCAATAGAGCTATTAAGAAAGATGAGAAATTAGTTAGTTCGTTGGATAGACTTAGGTAAATCGCTTCTTTTCTTTAATTCTATTACTTCCAAATTCTTTATGGTTTCCAAGTGGAGTTCAAATCTAATTATTGTTCTTACTTTATGGAATCCTACAATCCCTGCTGCTCCGGGGTTTATATATAACATATTGTATTTTTTATCATAAATCACTTTGCATATATGAGAGTGTCCACAAACAAAAATAGTGGGCTTAAATTTTTCAATTTCTTGTTTGCAGTTTTTGTAATAATTGTAAGGTTTACCACCAATATGAGTCATTAAAACTTTGTGGTTTCCAAACTCTATGTATTGATTTAATGGAAATTCTTGTCTTATTTTATCATTATCTATATTTCCATAAACACCTTTTATAGGTGCAATTTCACCAAGCTTATCTGTGATTTTTAAATTGCCAATGTCACCAGCGTGCCAAATTTCATCACAATTTGAAAAATATTTATCAAATGAGTCGTCCCAAAAACTATGGGTATCAGAAATAACACCAATTTTCTTCATCAAATTCAATATTTTGTCTTAGAATAGTTAATTTCAGCTAAATATATAATTTATGAAATCAACATTGTTTAGATGCCTATATTTATTAATATTTTTACCATTTTATAATTGTCTTGGAAATAATAACAATGATTTAAAAAGTTTGGATATGCAAAATGAAAATTTAGATACGATTTATTTTGGCGCTGGTTGTTTTTGGTGTGTTGAGGCAATATTTCAGGAAGTAAATGGAGTAGAAGAGGTAATTCCAGGATATTGTGGAGGAGCAATTAAAAACCCAACTTACAATGAAGTTTGCTCTGGAAAGACTGGACATGCTGAAGTTGCTAAAATTGTATTTAATCCGTCCGTAGTTGATTTAGCACATCTTTTAGAAGTTTTTTGGAAAACACATGATCCAACAACTTTAAACAGACAAGGAAATGATATTGGAACTCAGTATAGGTCTGCTATTTTCTTTGTTAAAGATTCTCATAAAGATGAAGTTTTAAAATTCAAGGAAGAATTAATAGCTGAAAAAGTATGGGACCAGCCTATAGTTACTCAAGTTGAGAAAATAGATATTTTTTATCCTGCAGAAGATTACCACCACAATTATTTTAACAATAATAAAAGTCAAGGTTATTGCCAATTTGTAATTCAACCTAAAATAGAAAAGTATAAAAAAATATTTGAGAAATAAATCTCCAAGAAATAACAAGTAACTTTGTCCATTCCATAATTTCTAAACTAAGTAAATTTAATGATCAATTTTCCTACAATTAAAAAATCTATTGTTAAATCTGTAAATACTTTGTTTGAAGGTGACAATATCCAAGATTTAATTGTTATTGAAAATACAAAGAAAGATTTTGAGGGAGATTTAACATTGGTAGTTTTTTCTTTGCTTAAGTTGAGTAAAAAGTCTCCTGAAAAAACAGCTGAATTTATCGGGAATTATTTGCTTGAAAACGAAAATTATTTTGAAGACTTTAATGTTGTCAAAGGATTCTTAAATCTTAAAATAAAGCAAAAATACTGGCTCACTTTTTTTAAAGGTTGGTTAGAAGAAGATAATTATGGTTTTGTTACCATACCTACTGGAGAACTTTATATGGTAGAATATTCTTCTCCAAACACCAATAAGCCATTGCATTTGGGACATTTAAGAAATATATTTTTAGGGGATAGTGTAGTATCCCTTTTAAAAGCAGCAGGTCATAAAGTGGTTAAAACTCAAATTATCAATGATAGAGGTATTCATATTTGTAAATCTATGGTTGCGTGGCAAAAATTTGGAAATGGAGAAACTCCTATGTCTAGTAATTTGAAAGGCGATCATTTGGTTGGTAAGTACTATGTTATTTTTGATAAGGTATATAAACAGGAGATAAAAGATTTAATCGAAAGTGGGATAACTGAAAAAGAAGCAAAACTAAAAGCACCTATTTTAATAGAAGCTCAAAAAATGCTTTTGTTATGGGAGAATGAAGATTCCAAGGTAAGAGCTTTGTGGGAAAAAATGAATGAGTGGGTATATAGTGGTTTTGATAAAACATACAAAGATTTAAATGTGAAATTTGACCATCTTTATTACGAATCAGAAACCTATCGTTTAGGAAAACAAGTGGTTCAACAAGGTGTTGAAAATGGTGTTTTTTATTTAAAGGAAGATAGTTCAATTTGGAGTAGCTTCACCAACGATAATCTAGACGACAAATTATTAGTTCGTTCAGATGGAACTTCAGTATATATGACACAAGATATTGGAACTGCTGTTCAAAGGTATAATGATTATCCAAATCTATCGGGAATTATATATACTGTAGGAAATGAACAAAACCACCATTTCAAAGTTCTATTCAATATTTTAAAAAAATTAAATTATAATTGGGCTTCAAATTGTTTTCATCTTTCCTATGGGATGGTTGAACTTCCAGAGGGCAAAATGAAATCTAGAGAAGGTACAGTAGTAGACGCAGATGAATTACTAAATTCTGTAATAAATGAAGCTAAATCTTTAACATCGGAGAGGGGTTTTTTAGAAGAATTATCAGAAAAAGAAATTTTGGACATCTGTAAAAAGATTGGTAACTCTGGATTGAAATATTTTCTTTTAAAAGTAGATCCAAAAAAGAAAATGTCTTTTAATCCAAAAGAAACTATAGATCTTTCTGGACACACTGGTCCTTTTATTCAATATACTTTCGTAAGAATTAAGAGTTTGTTAAATAAGTACGAAGATTTGAATAGCGAATTTAGTATTGAAAACTTAAAATTAAATCCTAAAGAACTAGAAGTGTTAAAATGGATTTCAAATTTTTCAGATGTCTTAGCTCAATCTGCCAAAGAGCTATCTCCCTATTTATTGGCCAATTACTTATATAGTTTAGTTAAATCTTATAATTCCTTTTACCAAGATCATCCGATAATAACAGAAAAAGAAGATGCACTCCGTAACTTTAGAATTCAAATGTCTAAGCTAGTTGCAGAAATAATTGAAAAGGGAATGAAAATTTTAGGTATTGAAATGCCTGAAAGAATGTAAGGACTATTTTTTCTTTGAAAAGTACTTCTTTTCTTTAATTCTAGCAGATTTTCCAGTTCTTTCTCTAAGGTAAAACAATCTAGTTCTTCTTACAGAACCTTCTTTATTTACCACGATTTTTTCTAAAAAAGGAGATCCAAGTGGAAATATTCTTTCAACTCCTGTACCACCTGACATTTTTCTAATTGTAAAAGTCTCTGTTGATCCAGAACCTCTTCTTTGGATAACAGTTCCTTGAAATGATTGCAATCTCTCCTTACTACCTTCTTTAATTTTATAGGTAACAGTTATTGTATCGCCAGAACTAAAAGAAGGCCATTGCTTCGATTCGTTAAGTTCATTTGAAATTTCTTTAATTATATCCATGAGTCTTGATTTAAGGCCTGCAATATTACAAAGAATATTTAATATTTTATTAAATGAGAACTTATAATTTTATTACTTTTTATTTTCACCTAGATCAGGCCTTCTTTTTTTTGTGTTTTCTATGGCTTTTTCTTCCCTCCAATTCTCAATTGCTTTTAGATTTCCAGAAGTTAATATTTCAGGCACTTCCCAATCATTGAATTTAGCTGGTCTTGTATATACTGGTGGCGCAAGTAAATCATCTTGAAATGAGTCGGTGAGAGCAGAAGTTTCATTATTTAAAACACCAGGAATAAGTCTTATTATGGCATCACAAAGTACTGCTGCAGGTAACTCGCCACCAGAGAGAACATAGTCTCCAATTGATATTTCTTTGGTAATTAAGTAATCTCTTATTCTTTGGTCTATCCCTTTGTAATGCCCACAAAGAATAATTATATTTTTATTAAGAGAAAGTTGGTTAGCATCGCTTTGCTTTAGCTTTTCCCCATCTGGTGTCATGAAGATAACTTCATCGTAATTTCTATTTTCTTTTAGTTGATTTATGCATTTCGCAAATGGTTCTATACTTAAGACCATTCCTGCACCACCGCCAAAAGCATAATCGTCTATACTTTTTTGTTTGTTCGTTGAATAATCTCTAAGATTATGAATTTTAATTTCTACTAATTTTTTTTCTTTTGCTCTTTTTAAAATAGAATCATTAAATGGGCTTTCAAGAAGTGACGGTACCGCTGATATTATATCAATTCGCATTCCTATTGTTTTAAATTAATTTTAAGTCCATCGTATGCTAAATAAATATTTTCAGGTAGTTTTTTTTGAACCTCTTGATGAATACCCATAAAATGGGATATATGGGTAAGTATTGCTTTTTTGGGCTTTAAATCCTTTATTAATTCTATGGCTTCCTCTAAATTAAAATGTGACATGTGTTCCTTAATTCTTAGGGCATTAATTACCAAAACATCTAGGTTGTTTAATTTATTTTTCTGAGAATCTTCAATTGTTTTTGCATCTGTTATATATGCAAACCCATCAATTTTAAATCCTAAAACAGGTAATTTATAATGCATTACTTCAACAGGTTCGATATTAATATCAGCAATTGAAATATTTTTATTTTTATCAATGGAGTATCTATTAATTTTAGGAATTCCAGGATATTGAAATTTAGGATCGAAAATATAATGAAATTCTCTTTTCAACGCTTTAAAAACTTGGTCTGTACAATATATATCTATTGGTTTTTTTTGAGAAAAGTTAAAAGGTCTTACATCGTCAAGACCAGCAACATGATCTTTATGTTCATGGGTAAATAGCACTGCGTCTAAAGACTTTATTTCCGCATTCAACATTTGTTGGCGAAAATCTGGTCCTGTATCTATAACAATTGATTTTCCTTTATAAGAAATATGAACAGAACATCTAAATCTCTTGTCTTTTTTGTCGTTTGATTTACAAACTTTACAATCACAACCAATTACTGGTACCCCTTGAGATGTTCCCGATCCAGTAATGGTTACTTGCATATTATTTATCTTTTAGAACAATAGATTTAATTTTATCCAATGTGTAATCAACTTCTTCAATAGTATTGTATCTACAAAGCGAGAATCTTACAGTTTGAAAGTTTTCCAGTAATGGTAATTCAGCCAGAACATGAGAGCCTTTAGTGGACCCTGAAGAACAAGCACTTCCGCCCGAAGCAGCAATACCAAAAATATCTAAACTAAATAGCAACATAGAATTACAAATGTCTTTGGGAAAGCCTACACTTAGCACGGTATACAAACTTTTATTTGGATCTGTTTCCCCATTAAAAATAATTCTAGAATCTATTTTATATAATTCTTCTTTCATATAATATTTAAGTTCCTCTACATGTTTTTTATGGGTTTCTAAGTCGGAAAATGCCAACTCCATAGCTTTTGCTAATCCTATAATTCCATACAGATTTTCCGTTCCTCCTCTATGATTTCTTTCTTGTGATCCACCAGTAATAATTGGGTTTAAATGAAGGTTTTTATTTACATAAAGAAAACCTATTCCTTTTGGTCCATGAAATTTATGGGCAGAACAAACCAAAAAGTCGATTTTTAATTTTTTAACATCGAATGGATAATGACCCATAGTTTGAACTGTGTCTGAGTGAAAATATACATTTTCATATTTGTCACACAACAAAGAAACTTCTTCTATGGGTAGTAAAGTCCCAATTTCATTATTTGCATGCATTAAGGAAACTAATGTTTTAACATCTTTCTTTAAAAGTTTCTTTAGTTCCTCAATAGATGGATTTCCGTTTTTATCAGTTGATAAATAGACAACTTCTACGTTGTGTGAGTCTTTTAAATTTTCAGCGGTATGCCCAACTGCATGGTGTTCAATTTTGGAGGTTATAATTCTTTTTACATTTAAATCTATAACAGCGCGTCTAATGGCCATATTATCAGCTTCAGTACCACCTGAAGTGAAAATTATTTCACTATTATCTGCATTGATAAAATCAGCAATTTTCTTTCTACTTATTTCTATAGCATTTTTAGTTTTTCTTCCAAAAGAGTGCGTGCTAGATGGATTTCCAAAATAAGTAGATAGATAAGGTTCGATTTCTGTAATAACCTCTTTAGCAATTGATGTTGTAGCTGCATTATCTAAGTAGACTTTCATAATAATATTCAAATATAATTAAATCAAACTTTTTAGTTCTTCAACAAATCTTTCACCAAGACTGTGGGCAGATTTTTCATTTTGACTTTCTGCATAAATTCGAATAATTGGTTCAGTATTTGATTTTCTCATGTGGACCCATTCGTTCTCAAACTCTAATTTTAGGCCATCAATTTTATTTTGCTTCACATTTTTATAGTTATTAGAAATTTTCTCAAGAAGCAAATCTATATTGGTGCTTTTTGTTAAAGCGAGTTTATTTTTACTAATTGTATATTGAGGAAATGAACTTTTTAGATCACTCATTTTTAATTTTTTATTTGCAAAGTAGGTTAAAAATAAAGCTATCCCTACTAGAGCATCTCTTCCATAATGTAATTCGGGAAATATAACTCCTCCGTTACCTTCTCCTCCGATTACAGCATTTTTTTCTTTCATCATTTCAACAACGTTGACTTCTCCAACTGCTGAGGCATAATATTTACCACCATTTTTAATTGTTACATCTGCTAGAGCTCTTGTTGAAGATAAATTAGAAACACTATTTCCAGGTTTTTTTCCAGTAATATGGTCTGCAACTGCAACTAAAGTATATTCCTCTCCAAAAACTTCTCCGTTTTCACAAACAAAAGCCAAGCGGTCAACATCTGGATCTACTACGATGCCAAGATCTGCATTTTTTTCTTTTACCTTGTTGCTAAGGTCTTCAAGGTGTTCAGCAAGAGGTTCTGGATTATGAGGAAAGTCTCCATTAGGTGTGCAATATATTTCTGTTATTTCTTTGCATTTTAATGCTTTTAACAATTTAGGAATTACTATTCCACCAGTACTGTTAACCGCATCAATGACAACAGATAATTCAGCTTCTTTAATTGCATTAATATCTACATGATTAAGTTCCAATACTTTATTAATATGTTCATCAATATAGTTATCGTTAAAAGTAACTATACCAAGTTCTTCTACGCTAGCGAATGAAAATTGATTTTTTTCTATAAAACTTAAGAGCTGTTTTCCATCTTCTGCACTAATAAATTCTCCCTTATTATTAAGTAGTTTTAGAGCATTCCATTGTTTTGGATTGTGACTAGCGGTTAGAATAATTCCTCCATCTGCATTTTCTAAAGGAACAGCAATCTCTACAGTTGGTGTGGTAGATAAACCAATATTTACAACATTAATTCCCATTGCTTGAAGCGTACCAATGCAAATATTCTCTACCATTTCTCCAGAAATTCTTGCATCTCTTCCAATAACAACTTTTATTTTTTTGTTAAGATGGTTGGTTTTCAACCAAGAACCATAAGCGGAAATTGATTCCACAATATCAACAGGAGTAAGGTTTTGACCTGGATTCCCTCCAATTGTTCCCCTTATTCCAGAAATAGATTTAATTAAAGTCATAGCATATAAATATTTAACGATTCGAAGATAAAATATTGAACCCTAAATCATCTATTATTTATTGATTTTTTCATTACTTCTAGCTATATTTTTTGAGATAGTTTTTTTTTGTTTAAAAAAGGTTTGCACATAATTTTCTCAAGAAAATTTATAGGGTATATTTGTTAGGAAGTGATTATATATTTTTATGCTTTTAGATTCTAACCCTGGTAACGAAGCTGTTGAGAAGGTTGCTCTTTTCGAGTCAATGATTAAAGGCGAAACCTTCGCTTTCTTTGACGTTGAAGACTTTGAACTAATCATTGAATACTATTTAGAGCTTGATTTTAAAAAGAAAGCCAAAAAAGCGCTTGAGATTGCACTTGAACAGTATCCTAT